>NZ_AAWS01000017.1 GCF_000169175.1 Microscilla marina ATCC 23134 | reverse complement strand
TGCACATAAAGCGGCTGTTAAGTCTAACAACTTGATGGTATGCGCGCCATGATATAGAGTGGTTCGGGCAGGGCTGGGTTGGGCTCTACAAAAATGAAATCCTCAATGGTTTCGCGGGCGTTTACCAGTTCTCCACTGGTGTCGTCTACTACCCGTTGTTGTACCAAGGCTCCTTGGTCGAGGTAAATAAAGCATTGCTGTGGCGTGAAGCTTTGTGTAGAGCTGGTGGAGTTATCACTAATCATCTTTTGATTATCGTCCCAATAATACATTTTATTAGGAAAAATATAATGTTCTCCCATTTCTGGGTTTGTCACATACTCCCCTGGTTTATAGCGATCTACAATGAGTTTTTGGATATTTTTATTTTCCATGAAGTAACTTAAAGATGTTTTTAACCCTTCAGCACAATCGCCACTAATGAGTAATAAATCTTGAGGAGCTACTTGGCTAGCAGAAGTGTATAAGCCATCATTGGGTAGTGATGACTCTATTGACATGGGTACATCCGTATCTGCATCGTTGGGTTCTATGCCCTCGTCTATATTTTTTGGTTCTTCTACCAAGCGAATGCCCTGACTACTATTGTTGTTGATGGCGCACATTTGCATGCCATTGCTCAGGGGTTGCCCCGATACATGACAACACACCTGACTGATGTCAAACGAAGGCTCGTCTTCAGTAGAATTGCCCAGTTTGGCACCTTGGTAGTAGGCTACCGTGTTAGAAGCCAAATGCACAATGGCTTGCTGGTAGGAACCAAAGTGGGTACCTACCTTGGACAGTGAATTTATTCGGATATTTAACATAAGGTCTTACATTGGGCAGGGGCTAGCCTTCAGAGAAGCACTTCCCCTGCGATAAAAAAATAAACAAATGGTTGATTTAAGCCAGACTTTGAATGATTTCGGCGGCATCGGTGCCGTGAAACTGGTGCGGGTCTTCGGGGTTGGCTTGGGCTTCCATTTCTAACCTACGCACTAGGTCTATGTCATATCGGGGTAAATTATTCGCTGGATTGGTACACTCTCTCTGAAAAGTTCGAACCCAAGTAGAGTAAAAGCCTCCGACGCGCACCATGTCCAAAATGTTTTCCCAGGTGTAGGCAAGTTGTTTTTGATGAATGGTATCGAGCTGGGTTAGCAGTTTTTTACGATTTTTTTCCCAGGTTTCAATTGCCTCTCCGTAATACGCATCCTTGGTAAAAATTAAGTTGGTCAATAAAGGAGGTTGCTGAGTTGGTGAACCGATATCAAGTGTTGTTGTGTTGGGGTTAGATTCAACTTTAACAATGACATTTTTGAAAAGAATGACCGTGTTACTCAAATGAGGATGGTTGCCATCGTTAATGTCTATTCTACCTGACATGAGCCTTTGACCATTTATTGTTACAATATCTCCTACGAGCTGTACGCCGTCTAAGTGTGTATCCGCAACGGAGAGGACATTGCCCCCGCCTATTTGGATAATAGTAATGTCATTTGCTTCAACCCCATCCAAATTAATATTTATTGAGCCATTGGGCAAAACCTGTTGAAATTTCATCTTCCCCAACGTAATGGAATGAAACAATATCTCATCAGCCTGATTATTCAAATTGAATGCCCTTAGTTTATTAATATTACTAAATGAATGTTGGTTTTTATTAATCACATTTATCAAATCCAACTGATTGTTATAATACCTATGTAAACTCTCCCAACTATCTTTTTCATCTGCTAGGCTCTTAAGGCGTTTTAATTGCTTCATAGCATGCAGCCAGGCTTTGGTGCGGTTAACTACTCTTCTGTCATTAGAGATACTTCCTATTTTATCCAATCCACAGATATCCACAATGTGTTGCCTTGCTGCCTGAATGCCTACATTGTTATGGTTCTGGGGTAAGTTTGCTAAATCAGTCGTATGTACTCTTACATTTGTCTGGTCGAGAATACCTTCAAATCCTGTGAAATCAATCTGGAGGGTCTCGCTACCTGCGACATTTGCCACCGAAACTTTGCTTTTGGTTTGGTTCTGTATATTGTCTAAAGATACATTTAGTAAAGGTCCTGAGGCTCCTGGACCACTGAATAATTGGTAATCAAAAGCTTGGAACGATAAATTGTACTGGGTATTGCCTGTACCATCATTGAATGAATGCCAAGCATCTGGCCACAACACTTCGTTGCGGGAGTTGTCACGATAAACTGAGTAGCTTTTGAGCGTATTATTAGCAGGGACAAAAGCATTCCTTTTGTAATCTGTACCTGGGGCAACCTCATGGGTGTTATTTACTATTTTTTCCTTTTTGTTGTCAGAGTTGCAGACTTTGCAAGCCAATACAAAATTTTCCCAGTCCAATGCTTCTGTAGGAAATACTGACTTAGGCATTTTATGCTCTATATCAGCAGTACGCCCATCTTGTATGGGGGATTCACAAAAAGCACAATAAAGCCCCGTTGACCTTATCAAGGAAGGTTTTGCTTGCCTATATCCTCTGCCCGCATCTGCAGTTACTGCAGTATAACTCAATATGTTATCCGTTTTATTACTAGAAGGCGCATAGTGACGTTGCACGTAAATCAGAAGCTTTCCGCCAGTTTTTGCATAACTAGATGTTGCCCCTCCTGTGTTAAGCTGATTAATATACCGTTTTATATAATTTTTTGCATCTGACGCTGGCATAATAACTAAAGGGTTTCTATCAAGCACTTGCATGCCTTGCCTTGTCCATTGATTAAAGTGTAATGCATTAGTGCCAGTTGGTAAACTTGAGGCCTGCAACTGACCAAAGATTGAAACTTGGTTTAACAACGACCTGTTTTGGGCAAAGTTGCTGCTGTTGTATTCCTGTTGTGCACTACCCAAGTTAGGTTGGAAAATGAAATAATTAATGTAAACTTGGCCATTATCCTTAAAACTATACAAATTCTCATATTCCGCCCGCAACCTGGCATAATGCAATAGTTGTTTCAATAACAACAAGGTAGCAATGTTCTCAATGGTGGTATTGTTTATATTAGCTGATAAGATTTGCACATTGTTGTCGACTCCTGCTGTACCTTCCAAAGGTGCCTTAAACAAGTTCCAATTGTTAAAATCTTGCTCAAGGAGCAGTTTACCCAGAGCAGGCCATACCTTCCCATTAACATCTACCTCTGGAAAATTGGCATTGGGCAAACCACCCGTAAAGTTTCCTCCTGGAGATGGAGTAGAAAAATTGGCTACTGTAATATTTGCACCGTTAATTTGCACATTGGCAAGCTGAGCATATATACTTTTTATGGCTTCCCGGTTTTCATCTATCAACTGGCTTACATAAGTATTATTGGTTAGGTTGATTAACTCGATATTAGCCTGCCTAAAATCATTGCCGTTGAGCGCATTGCGCAAGGCTGTTATGTTGGCATTGGTGCTGTACAGCAAGTGGTAAATACTGGCGTTATAGGGCACGTTTTTCCTCGTAAAAGATCTCATATCTCTAATATTTTATAGTCAAAAAATGATTGGGTAAAAGCCTTTGGCGGGTGCCAAAGGCATATAGTTTTACATAGGCCCAAAACCTCCCAATGGCTCCGTGCTCAACACCCCATCGTTGTTCACGGTCACCTTCCACTCGTTGCCATCGGGCGCGGTAAGGATGAGGGCGTGGGTTTTAGTGTTGCCTGCTACTTCGAGAGTTTCGGTGGGGTTGCTGGTGCCTATGCCTGCTCTGGCACTGTCGAGGTCATACAAGTAAGTCGCCCCTCTTCCATTGGCATCATCCTGATCAGCACCCACCAGCATTTGTTCTCCCTGTACAGCCACAAAGGATTGCAAAGACAGGTGAGTTGTTTGGGCTTCTGCCACCACTTTGCTGAGTTGTTTCCAAGCAAATCCCTCCTGCTTAAATACATAAGCTATGCTTCCGCTGATGCCAGTTTCGGGGTTTACGGGCGCACCTACTACAGCATAGTCGTTTGTAATGGCTACATTGATACCAAAGTGCCCCCCTGTTATTCCATCGTTGGGGGAGAGTTTGGCCACCTGTGTCCACCCTGCCTCGGTCTGCGCATAAATGTATGCTGCTCCCTTAGTCCTTTTATTGCTTGAAGCTGTATTGGTTACTTCTGGTGCTCCTACAATGAGGTAATGGTCTGAAACAGCTATTGAAGCCCCAAAGTGGTGACCTAGAATGTAACCTTCTGGCAATAATTTATCGACCTTGTTCCAGTTGCCTTGAACGTCCCTTTCAAAAATATAGACTGCCCCAGCAGTATTTGTTTTGGTATCGTCTCCAGTGGCTCCTACAAATGCATAGTTGCCCCAAACTGCTACTGCTTTTCCAAAAGTATCATAAGCCTTCAGCTCATCTGGCAAAAGCTTCTTTTGTACCCAGTTGCTACTGTTGTCCTGTTCAAAGACATAAGCTGCCCCTGCACCATTTCCTCTTTCGTTGTCCTCGAAATGCGCTCCCACAATGGCAACATTGCCCGATACTCCTACCGAAGCACCAAAATTTCCCCGAACATTTGCCTTGCCCAACATCTTTGCTTGCTGTTGCCACACACCAGTGTTGTCTCTCTGAAAAATGTAGGCTGCTCCTGCCTGAGTTCCATTTTGTGTATCCCTAGGTGCACCCACAATGGCATAACCACCCGACAAACACACTGCCGTACCCAATTGGTCACCAACCCTGCCTTCAGCAGGTGAAATCTTTTGTATTTGCTGTAAGCCCTTTGTATCATTTTTCTCAAAAATATAGGCTACTCCTGGAGCTTGTACAGGTTGATTTCTACGAAAAGCTCCCACAATAGCATAATTGCCTGACATGGCTACCGAAGAACCAAACTGCTCACCTGCTGACCCATTGTTGGTTACAATTTTCTGTTGACGCAGCCCTACTTCCAATCCAGCAACCTTCGCTTTGCCCAATACCTCCAGTTTTGCGTTGGGCTTGTCTGTGCCAATGCCTACCTTATCGTTGCGATGCACCAAAGGTTGCTTGAGTAATTGACAAATGATTTGACCATCGCGGTAGTGTCCGTCTTGAGCATCGCGCACGTTTTCATAGCTTACCGAAACATCAGTAAGCCCCACAGGGTGAGTGGTTCGAATATTGGCAATGGTAATGGGTAGTTGTGCCTTACTCGCCAAGGTTTGAGGTGTACCATCGGGCTTCAGCACCCATTCCAGCGAGTCGCTCGAATTGTCTTTGGTTGCCTCCCAGCCTGCGGGTGGAGTAATCGTCATAGCATCTGCTTCAGCTTTGGAGCTCAAGGCGTGAGCTACCTGGTGGTTGTGAGCAGTAAAGCCAATGCGCAGCTTAGAGGTGTTAGAAGCTTCGTTGGCATCGTAATGAAAACGAATGGGTTGGTCACTTTCATTGGTTAGGTGGAGTACTACACTGCCTTGAGTACCATCGTTGAGCACCGTGTGCGAATCGCCAAAGCCTGCGTGCAAAGGCAAGTAGGGGTTGCCTCGGTGGTTAACGATTTTGACTGGTTGGTCAAGATCAAACGTCAAAGGCTGGCTTTGCCCCTCTTCGTGCAGGTGAGCAGTTTGCAATTGTACCTGCGTGTTTCGAGTACCCCCTTGCCCATTGATGTGGTGCAGGTAAAGCCCCCAGGTTTGTCCCTGAGTCCAAGTAGGCATTACACCTTCTTCATTTTGTTTGGCTATAAAGTACAAAGTCACTTTGCCTGTGGTTTGGTCGATTATGGGGGCACTCGCTGCCCACTTTTCCGAAGTACTTTGATTCAATCCGATTGCCTTAGCACCCGTCAAATGGTTGGTGTCTAGTGCTCCTGCCTCAAAGGTAAGCGCCAAGTGGTGGCGTTGGGCACTGGGGGCATAAATGGTTTCACTATCTACGCTTTCAGCAAGGTTGTTTAACGCAATAGTTTGCCCCAAAACGTTGGTGATTTCCAGAACAAAACTATTGAGTTGCCCCTCACCTTTTATTAATAACCTATTAGGTTGGTTATGGCTGTATATATTAAAGTTAATCATTGGATTTCTTGTATTAGTTGATGGTTATCTGTTTTAATGAAATTGACTAGCTTAAATCACAATCTGACAATGCCTTGCTAATGAACATAACATCTACAAATTCCCAGTATTCGTGACCACCTTCAGTATAAATGTCTGCTTCTATAGACCAAGTTGAAGCAGGGCTCATATGCAGTTTCATTCCAAAAGTTTTATCGCTAGGGTTGCCCCCCGCATTTGTTTGGAATCCCACAATGGCAGCATTGTACTTACTGGTGCTATACCCAGTATTGTATAATAGATTGTAGCCAATGTTTCTGAAACGCTTGATAACAAAAGGTTTTTCGCCTCCAATTTTCAGTTCACCGTTCACATCTAGGGTGGCTTGAGGGTTGTTGGTACCAATACCTACCTTGCCATCTTTAATATTTACCTGGTCTCCATTAGCCCATAAATAAAGCCCACGACTTTCAGAAATCCCCACAGATCCGGACTTTTTGCCCCCATTGAGAAACACTTCAGAAGGGTGCTCGCCGTCTTGATTTGGTGAGTTTTCGACAGTCAACCCTCGTATATTGTTATGATTTACTCTCATTTGCCCTTGCACATCCAGTTTAAACGAGGGATCATTGGTACCAATGCCTACCCTTCCCACATTGTCAATCCTCACCCGTTCTTGGTTATTGGTATAAATCGCCAGTTCTCCATCATCTTGACATTGCAATCCAGTGTCATTATCGCTCAATGCCAGTTGAATTTGAGGATTATTGGTACCAATGCCGACCTTGCCATCAGTATTGATATACAAGTCAGGCTTGTTGATTTTATTAATACTATTGGTACCAAAGTAAGCAGGTCCCTGCGTCTGGAAGTAGGTAACCCCATCGCTGTGGCTATATATTTTAGTTTCTGCTTCGCTGGTTTTGATGCTTAAATTGGCGGTGGCATTTCCTGAAACCTTGACATTTCCATTTACCTCCAGTTTCTCACCAGGCATATTAGTACCAATACCTACCTTGCCTGTAACCTCCGTGTCACCATCCAGCTTGGTATTCCCCTTCACCTCTAGTTTCTCACCAGGCGTATTGGTGCCAATGCCTACATTCTTATTATTTGCATCCTCCTTGTGTTTATACACCAACGGTCTTTTCTCAATAATGAGAATTTTTTCTCCATCCCAATAGCCCGGAATGTTTTCGTAGCGTACATAGAGGTGGGTGTGCCCCGTGGGGAAGGTAGTTTTGATTTTGGTTATGTCTACATCGAAGTATTCTTTGCTTTGCAACGTCTTACCTTCATTAATATCCAGCTCCAAAATCCATTGAGGATTGGGTTCCTGCGTAATGGCTACCGGGTCAGCCTTTTTCCAGTCATCAGGTTGATTTACTGTGATGCCTTTCACCACTTCACTTGTGTTCAAAGACCACTCATCAGCAGCATCTCCTGTATCAAAAGACAAAATAAACTTAGAAGTATTGGTGTCATCTCCACTACCTTTTTTGAAAGCCAACGGCAATTTTCCCACGTTGGTAAAGCGCAACTTTAGGGCATTGTCACTCCCATCGTTCAGCAACCCGTTATCACCCACAAAGCCCACGTGCAAGGGAATGTTCTTTTTGCCCTGGTGGTTTACCACATTGAGGTGTATTTCGCGGCTATGCCCGCCCAAGTGTAGGTTGCTGTCGGCGTATACTACCTGGTTGCTGCACACCAGCTCAGCACGGGTGCCCCGGCTGCCCTGCGTGCTGTCAACCACTATGTTTGAAAAACTCAAAGTTTGGTGGGCGGTGGCATTGTCTACCCCCAACGTGGTTTCGGTGGCATGGCGCAAGTAAATCACGTCCATGCCATCAGCATCGGGGGTGGCTTGGGTCATCTTCCAATCCGAACCAGCCAATTGAATGCTGCTCGGTTTTTTAAGCGTGTCTGGACGAAAGCGCAAAGCAAAGTGGTGGTTGGTTGGGCTGGCATCGCCCGTCAAGGCATTGAGTCTAATTTGCTGGGTAGACTTGTTTTGAATGTCCAACTGTATTACCTGGGTAGGCTCGTTCTCAATGTAGAGCACATTTTGCACGTCTTGGTTGTGCAAGTCAAAGTCTATAGGGTGGGCTTTGCGAAAGCTCTGTGCCAGGTCTTGGGTGCGCATCAAACTGATCTCGTCTGTGGTGAGCACTCGATTGTACACTCTCAGGTGCGCCATTTTGCCTTGAAAGCCCCAAGCTGCATTTCTCGCCCCAATAGTCAAGGGTTTATTAGATGCTCCTGATGTACCAGAACGTGCTGCCGTACTTACTTGTGCTCCATTGATGTAAGTTGCCGTGGTTCCAGCACCAGCGTTTGATACAATGACCACATGATACCAAGTATTAGCTTCTATGGGTATGTTGCCGTTCCAAATCCAAGGTGGCGATACTGCATATTGAAAACCATTGTCCCACAAATGGGCAGCTACCTCATCCATTTTGTCAAAAATGAACTGTTCCCCCACTGTTTTTTCGGTGTTAAACCAACAAGACAAAGTCACTTGTTCTGTGCTGAGCTGTCCAACATCTCCCAGGTCAATGTGTGCCCCAGTTCCATCAAACTGTAGGCACTCGCCCAAAATAGCATCATTTTGTAGCGTGATTCCAGCACCTTGCACGGTACCCTCCAGCAAAGCACCATCAGTGCCTTGTCCTATTACTTTGCCATTGGCAATATTGTCCAGTGGCATATACAATATAAAATCTTGCATGCGTCTGTTTTTTTTAATGTTTCACTTCGATAAAAATTAACTCGGTATTTGCGTTTCTGCTTCCTTTTCCTATTCCTCTTTTGGGTTGGGCGAAAGCCTCAGCCAGCCCTCTTTGATGGTTTGCCCCCCCCTAAAAGCCGCCTTAGTTTCGGGCGGTACAATGTGCCCCTGCGCCAGCACGTCTTCTATTTGGTCAGTGTCCTCATTGAGGGGGCTGACCAAGTGGCTGTCTTTGGGGCGTTGGTCTTTGGGCACTATGTCGGCTTTGCCAGGGTCGCTGGCTTCTATCCAACCCTTTGTGATCAACTCCTGCCATATTTGGTCACCTTTGGCACCAAACACCTGCTGCAATTTGGTTTTGAGCAGCACCCCATGGCGTGCCACTTCGTGCCAGGCAAAACGGTCGCGCTCCAGCCAGCTCCAGGTATAGCCCGGCTCGTTGGGCAAGGGCAATACCGTTTTATTGGCTTCCATAAGCACAGGTGCCGACAAAAAGCTGATGTTGATGCGTTTCAGTGCCTCGGCATACTGGTATTTGGGTATGTCTATCACCTTGGCGGGCAACATGCCCGTGGTGGCGTGGGCTTCGCCCCGTGGGTCCAGCAACATCGTGATGGTTTGGGGGGCCTCGGCAAGGCTTAGCTTCAGGTCAGGGTTTCCAGGGTCATAGCCCTTGATGTGCTCGTGGGTTTCTTGGGCGTTTGCCGTAGTATAAAAAGCATCGCTCAAGGCAATGCCTCCTTCGGTCGCCTCTTCTTGCCAATAGCCCAATACCCCATCGTTGAGCTGCCCAGGTTCGCCCACCCGCACGGGCACCTTTACCTGTTCTGTTTGGTCGGTTTCTTTGCTGCCCCGTTGCATGTCTTGCCTAAACTCGGTCCAGCCATGGTGCACCGCCGGGCTGCCTTTTACTTCCAAGCCCAACGAGGTGCGCACTACCGCTATAGGGCGCCCCATGAGCAAGGCAAGCGCTTGGTGGTGAGCAAAACCTTCGGGGTCTATAGTTTGTAGGGCGGCATCGGTTACCTTGATAAAATTATCCAGAAAACTCGCTCCCTTGCCCAAAACCTGTCGCACTACCCGGCGCAAAGCAGCATTGGCAATGTCGGAAGGGTGCACTATGGCATCGGTACCTGGTACGCCGCGCCACTGGGCGGTTTGGTCAATAATGCCCAAGGCAAAGCCCGCTTGGTCGTACACCACCACGCTATTGTCGAGATGGTTGGCAAGCAACCAACCCGCCACTGGGCTGCTTTCGGGGTGGGTGTTCAGTTCGGTAGTGGCACCGTTGGCGGTCAGCCAGCGAAAATTGACCCGGGCAGGCTGCACCAAGCGAGGCGGTAGCCAGGCATCCTGCCCGCTCGCCATGCCCTGAGGCAATTGCAAAGGTTCGGCGCGGATGATGTCGTTGACGGCCACCTCTTTTATCTGCCCAAAATTGTCAATCAAACGCAACTTGTGCAGGCGCATCGTACCTGAACGAATGGGTAAAAAGTCGTTGAGCGGCAAAGGCGCCAAGTTGTTGTTGCCCGCCAAGGCTTGTTGCACCTGTTGGGTAAATATTTGGTAATCGCCAAAGCCAATGGGGTCGTGCAGGGGCAACTGTAGGGTTTGGTGTTGCATGAGCAGGGCATTGTTGAAGCCGCTCAAGGCCTGCGACAAAAAGTGTTGGCTGTCCAGCTTATTCTTGGCGTGGCTGAGCGCTCCTCCTTCCAAATCGTCATGGTCTTTTAAGTATTCCTCTATAGCCTTGCCAATGCGGTCTTTGGCAAAAGGCGTCAACACGCTCCTGCCGTTATACAAAGCCGCTGCCTGGATGGTACTTTTGCCAGGTTGTCCGCCCAAGTCAGGCTGGTTTTTCGCCAAGGTATAATTGCTGGTGATAAAGTCAGGCTGAAAGTTGCGGTTGTCAATATTCAGGTTGCCCCCCGCCTGCATCGGAAACATTTCTACCTCCCACTCCAGCAAAAACGGATGCCAGGGCTGGTGTTGCCAAGTATCAAAACCTACCTTGGCTTGAGTACCCTCAGGAACATTCTCATTTTTGATAGTATTTATTTTCTCAAATAATGAAGTGAAGTCGGCAAGTCCTACTGTAGCATTGTTCAAAGGCTGGAGGTGGCAAGTCAATGTATTGTCCTCGTTCATCCGCCCATCGGCACCGTGGCGGTTGGTAGGCATTACTGCCTCACCCTCCAACAATACTACAGGCTCGGTAGGGTGCCAAAAACGCGGGGCGGCTACTTGCTTGAGTACATATCGGTGGCTGGCAGGTTTGCCATCATTCCAGTTTTCTAATTCAGCCCGTAATCTGGTGTATTCGGGCAAGCTGGTTACCGCCACCATTACTTTTTGCTTTAGCTGATTCAGCTTTGAATCATGGCGCAGGTATTGCCGTTCTATATAATAGCGCACCTTGTCAATGTCGGGGTAGTCTTCGCGGGCATCTTCGGGCGGGTAGGCACACAGCATGTACTTATACCAATCGGTAAACAACAATTGTTGTTCTTGCCGAAGCTGCTCTACCGCCTGGTTCCACGCCTGTTGTTGTTGGTTGAGGGTATCCAGGTCGTTTTCCAGCGCCAGTGGCAAGTCAATTTCTACCAGTTTGCCATGGGCAGGGTCTTCGTGGGCAGGGCGTAGCTCCCACAGGCTGCCCCCGCTTTCTGCCTTGAATCCCTTCTCGTGGCGGGCTTCCTGAAACCTCGCCCCCAAATCCAAGTCTTTGTTTTGCAACTGGGTGTGCAACAACAAGCTCTCGAGCTGTTCTTCTACGCTTGTTTTATCTGCTTCGCCCGATGCCAAATACGCCGACAACGCCTCGGTGCCCGTATTGCCTATGCTTACGCTGATGTTTTTGCCCTTATCAGGATTGGTTATATTTGCCGAAGCGTTAAAATCCAGCTCGGCGTAGCAACAAGTGCCCAAAGTTTGATTGTCAGCCAACCCCTCTATCTTCCAGGCAAATGCCTCCTCTATCTTTTTTTGTAAAGTATCGCCCGACAACTCTCCGCCTTTGGTGAGCTCGTGCAAAGGGTCTTGCCCCGCCTCACCATACCAACCAATGATTTGGTATTTCAAGTCCGCCAAATCTCCTTGAGTCTTAATATCAGGGTCGATGCAGCCAAACACACTGTGGCAATTGGGATAAAAAGCAGCAAAAGCAGGCTCGCCATAGCCCAGAGCAGTAAGCTTGGACAAACGGGTTGCGCTAGTATCTTCGCTCCAAGTCGCGTCAGTAATGTCTAACTGCCGCCCCAAAAACCCAAAGGGTTGCCCGCCGTTGCCCGCTTGGCTGATGTCTGTCGGGTAAGCTACAGCATGATAGGGGTTGCTGGTGTCCATGCTCAGGTAATCGCTCTCGACCACCCAGCGTTTTTCTCCCTTATTGGGCGAAGTACGCACCACCAGCCAACGGTTAGGCGCCGCCGGAAAATCGGCATCGGTACCCGAGTCTCCCCCCTTGGTGAGGGCATCGGGCAACGACCAATGCAAGTGCATGCCTTGGCGCAGGTTTAGGTTTCGGTTCTGAAAGGGCACGCTCAGCACCGACTCGCTCAAGTTGGGCGTGTCGGGGTTGTAGTCGCGCCCATCTTTGTAAAAAGGCAAGCGACTAAAATCGGTAAATGCCTCTACTGCCAGCGAGTCTTTGGGCAATAGGAGCCCATCCAGGTGAATGGGCACCATGGCAATTTGGTTGTTCATAAAATCAAGTGATTTGGTTGTTTAAAAAACAGGTTTGAGTTGCGTGGCTTACACGTGCTCGCCTTCTCCTTCTTCTTGCTTTCCTTCTTCTGGCAAATCTCCCTCCCCCTGATACTTACCTCTGCGCTGGCGCAATTCTTCCAGCTCTAGGGTGCCCTCGTTGTTTACCGTGTGCACCAGGTTGTTAAACAAGGGCAGCAGATGGCGGGTGGCTTCCTGGATGCCCTCGGCAAAGGGCAACGAGTACATGTATACTCTAGAGGCAAACCGGATGATTTGCTCGGCTTCTTTGTCAAACTCAATGGTTTCTTTCAGGCAAGCATATAGTTTGTCTTCGGTACCGAGCTTGGCCCACACCAGGTTGCGGCTGCCCAATAGTTCGCTGAAATGGCGGTAGGTCAGTTGGGTACCCAGGTTTATCCAATATTTGGCGCGTTGGCTGGCTTCGTCTTGCCGATCCAGCGATTTTGCCAGTTGCCGGGTGGCGGCTTCATAGCGACGGCTAACCTCGGTTTGGGCAAGCTCTAGTTGGGTAGCTTCCAGCGTATTGCCCTGTAGCAGCCTGTCCAATACGCTGGCGGCTGAGTCTACGCTTAGCAATGGCTGCCGGGCAGAAGCCGTTGCTTTTTTCCTTAAATTGATCAATGTATTAATCATTGTTTTCTCCCTTCTTATTGTTTAAATGGTGATTATTCAATCAATACTCCGCAGTACTTTTGGTGAAAGTTGTTTGCTGGTAATCAGTCATTTATGAATTTAAAAATTATTTAACTGGTTGGTGTAGGCTAAAACTGAAACCCTTTTAAAAATAAAGTGAGTATACAGTCTTTAACAAGGTAAACATTTACTCGAATCAGCTATGGACTACCGACTAAATACTATGGACTATTGTCAATGGTTGCCCGTTATTTTGCGCTGTTTATGCGCTGGGGCATAGCAGTCCCGGTCTGTTGGCAGGCATTGCCTGCCAACAGGGGGCAAAACTTATATTTGAAAAAGAAGAGAGGCGATAGGTTTTCGCAAAAAATGATTAACTTGCGCCCCTATCAAAGCAAACTGGTGCTTCTGAACGGGTACTCCAATACCTTTCAGCACTTCAGCACATTGCTTTGTTAAATCTTCCAAAGTGTGTTAAAAACTGGGGTTCCAATCCAATTGTTTCAATACACTTTTCAGTATAAGAAGCCAAAGGTCTGCAAACCTCTGGCTTTTTTTGTTGACATACTTTGCCAAACCAAGTCGTTTTACTCAAGCTACCCATGTTTGATCTATTGTTTTGATGGCACGTGATTGAGCAACACTTTGCACAACCATAAAACCATCCAACAATTAAAATAAGTAGTCTTCAACTTCTCAGTCTAACCAAGCATCTGTTTATATACTCCATTTTCTAAACATTACGACTCCGTCAGAGTTCGCAAGCAAAGGAAGGAGAGTATTTTTGGGAAAACAAATATTAGTAAAACCCCGAGGTCTTTATCAGGGTTTTTATCAAACTTTTTTTTGTCAGGAGGCTTTTTTCGGGCTTTTGGTAATAAATAAGCCCTTGGCAACCGGTCTGATTTCGGTCAATTTCATCAAAAACTCCTCAAAGTCTACCGTACTGTCGTAGCCAAATTTTTGCGCCAATATGTTCTTGGCACTTTTGATACCCGCCTTGGTATAGCCCAACATCCGGGCAATAAAGTCATTGTCGACCCCATACTTTTTTGCTACCAGCAAAAAAATCAAACGCAGGTGTTTGGGTTGGGTCATCACTATTTGGCGTTGCTCTATTTCCCGCATGAGGTTTTCGGCAAAATAAGGGTAAGCCGTGGCAATGCGGGTCATCAGTTCGTCGCAGTTTCTCAGCTCTTTGAGCTTGCGCTCTACCATGGCCTGTATCCAGCGGGGGGTGTCGTCGTGTCGGTTCAGCGAATCTTCTAGCTCATACAGGGTAGACACCCGCATTTCGGCTTTGGCAAGTTCTGCCATCAGTTCTATTTGTTTGTTGGCTTCCAGCCTGAGCAAGTCATCTTCCAACAAGTGCTTCTCTTCTTCCAGCTCGCTTTTGGTGTGCTCCAGTTTGTGCAAGCGCGTCTGAAAACGCACCTTTTGAGCGTCCAGCTTTTGGCTCGCCCTGGCCTTATGGTGCGCCACTCTTTGGCGGTAACGCCCCACCTGACACTTAAGTAAGACCAAAAACAACAGTACCAAAAGGGTGGCTCCTATAGTAGCAAACAAAGCAAAGTAGTCTATTTGGCTTTGTAGCTGGTGCCCCTTGTCAATGCCACTTTTGGCGAGTCGCTCATACTTGTGTTTCAGGGTTTGGCCAAAAGAAGTAAAAAAGGCTTTGTCCTGTTTTTGCAACTCCGGGTTTTGGTTAACGGTGGTCAGCAAGCTATCTGCTTTTTTATAATAGCCATAAGCCGCCGAATACTGCTGCATTTGTTGCAAAATGGCCGCTTTATAGCTCAACGCCTCCATTTGAGTAGGCAAATGCGGGTGTTTGATTGCCAGGCTGCTGTCTACATAACATAGGGCTTTTTCAGGACTTTTTTGTAAATCATAAATATTTGCTACCTTTGCATAACCATTGGCTATAGCACTTGCCATTTTTTCAGGCGCATTTTTTTTTCTGAGAGCAATGGCTTGCTGATGCAAATCAATGGCTTTACACAACTTCTCCTGTACCTGAGCGACTGTTCCACGCTCTTCTAAATATTTACTCCACAAAAAATACATTTGGGCGTAGTCCCAAAAAATGCCAGCAACCTGATTTTTATGGGATTTGCTCATTTTTTCAAAGCTCAAGCTCAAAGCCTTGCCATAATATAGTTTGGCAGCTCCAAACTGTTTTGTATTTCTGAATATGTTCGCCTTTACATTGTACACATGCAGTTTGTCATAGTTACTCAATGTATAGGTTAACAGCATATCCAAAGTAGATTTGGCGAGATGATACTTGCGTTTTTCTAAATAAATATTGGCAAGTGAGGTATACGCCTTTTTTTGGTAAGTAACATCGGCATACTTTAGGCATTTTCTATAATAAGCGACTGCCTGATTGAGCTGTTTGTTGCCTTTTGCCACATAGCCCATCAAGTAGTACAGATAAGCCTTGCGGGCTTTGTTGTCGGTAAGTGTTACACCTTGTTGGGCATAATACAAAGCACTGTCGGGCGCACTCAGGTGTAGTTGCTTGGCTTTGGATGCATAAAAAGTGTAATCAAGATTTTGGGCGTGGGCATTTGCCGAGAGGCCCAATAAAATACTCCAGATGATAATATAAACATTCGTTTTGCAGGGTTCCATAACTTTTTTAGTTCACATGTATTAACCTTATTTTAATTATGTTAAATCAAGAGAAAAAAACACGTTTTGAATCATTCAAAACAGTGGCAATTCATTCAAAAGGGCAGTTGCTTATTACGGGGGGCTGTTGTGGAAGCGGTGATCCTCCTCCGGGTGATCCTCCTCCGTCTTATGGCTACCATGCCCCACTTGAAAAGCGGCTCATTGAAGAAAAAAACCGTGAAGACCAATCTACTTACCCCTGGAGTTTATAACTCAGGGGCTGAAGACTGATTTACCCAAAGCATTGTGTGTATACACAATGCTTTTTTTCATGCTTTTTTCTTTCGAGGGTATGATGTGCTTATAATGAATTGAGGGTTTCTCTTGAGGAAGGCTAACAAGCAAGCCTGTGACGGTTGAATATTGAATAATATTTAAGTGTTCTTGAATCAATTAATTGTCGGTCGTTTTGCCGTTTGTTTGTTTTGTTGGTTGTTAGTTGCATAACATGTTCTTTTTTTACTTTGAGTGTAATACATTAAATATACGCCCACCTATGTTGTGATTTCTGGGATAAGGGCGCTTTGGCAACAGGGATTGTAAACACGTTGCTTTGCTTGAGCTGCTTGAAAGGATGTGCCGCTGCGATGGGCAGTTGTCAGGCGTTTGATCAGACGTTGCTTATCAATACTTCGGTGATAACATGAGCCTCTCCTGGTGGTTTGACACAGTGATTGATTCTATTCATATTGTTTTAATTTTAAGTAAGTAATAATGTGGTATTAACTGGCATACTGCCAATGCATGATGCCTACCTGTAGTGGATAGTAAAGCGCTTGTGGCTGCCTCACTATTTCAGGTCTACAGTGTTGACAAGAGTACATCATCTTTTATTTAGTTCCAAAAAAGTGGTATAAGTGGTCGTTTTTTGGGTATAAGTGGTCAAACTCTCCCTTATTTGGTTCAAAAAAATCCACCATGCGCCAAGGGTGCATGGTGGATGGATGGTTGGTTTTTGTGTAGCAATAAGCTCCAACCTGCTCTATTTGGTTACTTGTGAAGACACAAGCAACGGCGGATATTTAATCTTTCGCCCTGATTTGTGTCTCCACAAATCAAACCGCTCACAGACCTAAAAGACGACTTATTATAAGGTCTCGATCGCCCCTGCATTGCGGGATTTATAAATTGATAAAGACACACAACCGAGGCGAAGACAGTACAAAAAAGCGGGGTAGAGTAGCTCTGGCTCATGCCATTAGGCTTCTTCAGTAACTGGAGGAGATGAACCTTCAGCACCTTCGCTCTGAAAATCGACAACCTCTACCTCATTGCCTGTTACTAGAAATACTTGGGCTGGTTTTGCTGTCTTTCCTCCTACCAACTTCACTTCAAGCCGACTGATAGCTTTTTTTACGTCCTTCATATTATCCTCAGTCCCACCAGACAAATTAACCACTACAGATACTGCGATTGCTTGCTCTCCTGCACTTGTTGTATATTTTCTGACTTTACTTTCAATTGCTTTCCGAATATCATCAGTCTTAATAACCTTTTTATTACCCCGCTCAGGAACATTTAGGGATACGGCGTCTGCGATGGCTGGACCTTCAGAGGGGTCAGGGATTCCTATAAAATAATCAGGGGTTTTGTTATCCAATGCAGGATGTCCTTGTCCTCCAGGAAATAGCTTTGACCCAGTTTTACGATATATTACTGTTGCATTCATTGACTCCTGTACTTTGTTCCAGGCGTCTTTCTTAAATCCTTGCCTTTCTTCCTCTTCGCCTTTTACGTCCTTCCATTTTACACGCTCTTTGAGGGAAAATGTGCTTTCAGGAGCATTCAGATAATCAATAAATTCTTCTATGAACTCTGCTTTCGCCTCTTCTTGTACACTTATTCCTTTCTTTTTTACACCGCTTATTTCCTTTTTCCGTGCGTCAACCCAGCCAGCCTCAAATTTTTGCCTATCAACCTGTTCTGACTCCGATTCCATTACAAATGTAATCTTCTCTTCATCGACTTTGATTTCTTTGATTAACCTCTTTTCCTCAGCTTTCTTTCTGGCACTTTTCATTGCTTTGCCAATCACATTGTCCTTGAGGATTGTGCTGTACTCTTCCGAACCAACCCCGTAAGAACCTGTTGATGGCAAGCCCTCTCTTTCGGGCTTAGAGAAAGCAAGGCTACTACCAGGCAAGTTTCTCAAACGACTCGTATCAGTCAAATCTACTGTAACCTCCTTTGGGAAAACTTCTCCTTCTCCTTTAATTTGCTCTAGAAACAAACCTGCACTTTCATCAAGTTTGTCAAAGTCCTGTACTTTTATGTAAACCTTTGTATTATTGTCCGCATGGTGGCTTTCAAAACCACTGGATGTAGGTGTTGAGGCAACCTGATAACTGTTTTTTATATCAGTGATGCCTGCTTTGCTACTTGCGGCTTTTATGTCATTAGCATTCGCTGTCTTTTCGTTTTTTTTGCTGCTTTTCCCTCCCAAAACAGCATCCACAGCTGTAGATATTCTCCCCCTTTTTCTTTTGTTAGGCGGGCTAGTCCCATTACTTGATCTTCTCATTATCTCAAAAAATTTAAAAATCTTAAAAAATACATTAGTTTAACCATTGGGCATCCCTCAAAGCATTTAGTCGCACCTGTCGGGTAAGCTGCCCAATGATGAATCCCTCTTAGTTGCTGGTGAAGACACCAGCAACGGCGGGAGTAATTTCTCCGTGCCTGTCAGGTTTTTACGACGAAGCCAAGAAAACCTGACAGGTATTTGCCCGCTTATTGGTTACTTGTGAAGACACAAGCAACGGCGGGAAAAAATAATTTAACTCAACTCTCCCACTCCTGCCCCAAGCCAGTTGCAGCCTCGGCCAGCTCGTTCAAATACTTTTGCGAGCGCAGCACCAAGGGTTGGTGGCGGCTGATTGCCTGAGCCAGCGCCGTTTCGGAGCGGGCTTTTACCTTGCCCTCGCCCACCTCGTAACTGGCGGCAGGCACTTCGGCTTGGTTTCGCGCCAAAAATTCCTCTAGAGGTTCTTCGGGTACCAGCCGTAGGTAAATGCCAGCTTCCTGCTCTTGGGGGCTTGCCTCGTCTTTGAGGGGCAAATAGCCAATTTTGCCGGGCGCTATTTCGGTGGGGTACAGCATGCGCCCCTTGCCAATGTCGTATTTGGGCTTCAGGTTTTTGAGCAAGTTTTGGCTCACTTCAGCGTCCACTTCGGGCATTGTTTTACCGTCCCACAGCGGGGTACCATCTTGGGCTTCGGGCACGGGGCGTTTTGCCAAGTCGCGCGGCTTGCCGCTGTCTGTTTCGGTTTGGGGGTTTGCCGCTGGCAAGTTACCCGCCCGTTCGCTGCGTCGTTGTTGGTGTTGGCTACCGTTGGTGTCGCCTTTTTGGTCGGTGGCGGTGTTGCGGGCGGGGTTGCCCTCGTCGGCATCGCGCACAAACAAACCTTGGCTTTTCTCCAAATCGGTTGCCTCGCTTTCTTTGGGCAAATACACCAGTTTGCCGTCTTCGCCTTGGGTAGGGTAAATGTTGCGCCCCTTGCCCAAGTCATATTTGGGTTTGCCTCCTTCGGCGGGGGCTTTGCCCTTGGGTTGGGCGGCTTCCACGGCGGCATCGTCTACAAACAAACCCGCCCGTTTTTCGGCGTCAGTGGCTTCGCTTTTTTTGGGCAAATACACCAGCTTGCCGTCCGCATTTTTGGCGGGGTGAATGTCGCGCCCCTTGCCCAAGTCCTTTTTGGGCTTCAGCCCCGCTTGCAAGCTTTGCCCTTGGGCATCGCCCTCAGCGGCAGCATCGTCTACAAAAGCCCCTGCCCTTATTTCGGCATCCGAAGCCTCACTCTTTTTGGGCAAATACACGGTTTTGCCTTCGGCGTTTTTGCTGGGGTAAATGTCGCGTCCCTTGCCCAAGTCTTTTTTGGGTTGACCGTCTTTTACCAGTTCTTTGCCCGGTTGGTCGCCCAAGGCATCTTCATCGCTTACAAACAAGCCTTTGGCTTTTTCTGCCTCCGAAGCGTCGCTTTCTTTGGGCAAGTACACGGTTTTACCGTTGGCGTCTTTGCTGGGGTACACGCTGCGCCCCTTGCCAAGGTCATATTTGGGCTTTTTGCCCTTGGTCACAGGTTTGGGGTCTTCATCGCCCGCCCGTTCAGCGCGCCGCTTACTCCCTTCGCCGTCAGCATCGCTGCCCTCGTCGCCCGCGCTTTTGCGCTTTTTGGTTTTGGGGGCATCGGCACTGGCTTTCGCCGCCGCTTCCTGTTCCTTCTTTTTGCGTTTTTTTCTTTTTCTTTTAAATAATGACATGATTTGTATTGTTTCGGCTTTGTTGTTCTATGGTTTTATTGTTTTATTGTTCTATGGTTTTATTGTTCTATGGTTTCGCAATGCTTTGCCACCAGAAGACATGTTGCTTTTTAGTAAATATGTCGTCTGTTGACCGTCGCCCAATGCTGTTTAGCTGATGTAGAGCTCGCAGGCTCGGTTCCTTAGTGGAAATTTTATAGAATGCGTTAGCCACTATCGACTATCAACCATCGACTAAATCGCTCCCAGAACTTTTCAGCTTTTTCCTTTTAAATAATGACATGATTTACATTGTCTCGCGATGCGTTGCCACAGTAAAACAATTTGAAAAAACACGCTTCTGGCAGACTTTGCCACCAGAAGACGTGCAATGATCAGTGATTCAGTTTTGGCGGGTAATTTTGCCTCGCTTGGCGCAACCATTAAACCATAGAGCGCCGCGAAACAATACCAGCCATCTACCTCTTTACACCTTCGCCTTGTACACCACTACCATTTCTGCATTTTTAATGGCGGTTTTATCACCTTTGACAGTAAACTTCCAAGCCGTGCCGTTTTTGGCAATGCTTAGTCCAGCCGCATCTACATATTTGTTGTTGCCCAGGTTATAGGCATCGTTGAGGCTAAAGGTGGCGGTTTTGTCACCTTCGTATTGGTACCTCACCAAAATGCCCATGATGCGGGCGCTTGCCATTGCCGGGAACATGTCGCGGCGAATGTTCAAGGTCATTTCCTTGCCATCGCCCAGCATCAACTCGTTCCACTGGTCGGGGAAGTTGTACGCCAAGTCGAAGAAACTGGCAGTTTCGTAAGGTTTAAGCGCGCCTTTTACGGCAGCGGCAAAGTTTTCGCCGCCCTGGTCGGCAGTGTAGCGCAACTTCACGGTTACATCAAGCAAATCGTTGAGGTTGTAATCGCCCTGCTTGCCGCCCAACTCTAGTCGCCACGACGACACCGCTCCGGTTCCTTCAAATGGCAAGTAACGTTCGTCGGCAAAGTTCATCTCAAACATGCCGTTGTTCTCGGTGTACTCATCTACATAAGACAAAGCCACTTGTTGGTTTACCTTCCAGTCGGTGCGAATGCTACTTGGTTGCTCCTCTACAGGGTTCAACAAGTACTTCACCGCCTTGGCGTCAGGCTCCATCACCACCTTGTTGTTCAACTGGGTAAGGGTGGCATTGATGGTTTGCCCCTCGCCAATGTCAAACGCCAGCGAAATGGTCTTGATTTGGCGGTTGTAGTGCCCCGGAAAGTCATAGTCAAACAAGGATTCGTTGAGGCGGAACTCGCACATGCCCTTGTTTTTGAGCTGCAAGAAAGCCAGCGGGTCGAGCTTCAGCAACGAGATGTTTTTGGTAATCTCTAGGCTGCGGCTGTCTTGCTCAATGTAGGCTTTTTCCATTCGGTCTAAGTCCAAATCCAGCTTTTCGCCCGAAAGCAAGCCCTTGCGGGTACTGTCCCAATACATGCCCCGCACAAAATTGACGTCTACCATTTTGCTGCCTGTCTCAAACTGAAAAGCGCGTTCGGCTTGTTTGGCGTAGTCGTGGGCGTGTTTGTAGGTTTGGTAAAACATGCCCGACAGTTTGCCTGCCATCCAGCCGTAGAGCTGCTCGTTCGAGAATTTGTCCTTCATAAACTGGGCAACGTCTTCGTTGTTTTTAATGTCCTTTTGATGAATTTCAAGTTCGCGCTCGGCAATCTCTTTTTGCAGTTGGGCGCTGGCTATTTGGTGCTCAAGTTGTTTGATTTCGCTGGTCGACATCAAGACTTGTAAATCCCAATCTTGCTCCATGCGTTCAAACTGGGCCTGCATGCCAAATATCTCGCCTAGGGTACTTAGTGGCTCTGCCGAAGCTGATATGGCATCACCAAACTTTTCGAGCATGGCGCCTATATTGCGTCCTCCGGTGGTTACCCCAAAGCTAAATGGGCCGGCGGTTACCTGGGGCACTATATAAGACAACCCACTGACAATGTGAGACAATGCCCCGGCGGTTTGAATACCTGCCGACACCGACATCATACGAATTTGACTGGCTTCGCTCGAGAGCATGCCATTCTTTTTGAGGTCTTCGTGGTGCTTTTTCTGCTGCTCGGCGCTGCGCTTGCTTTCTTCGAGGTTTTTGATGTTCTCGATGGCATCGGCAATTTGCTTTTCTTTGATCTGGGTGTTCAGGTCAAGAATGAGCCCTTCTTGCTTGTTTTGCAAAATGCTCAACTCTTCGGCATCTTTTTTCTCAATAGTACCCAGCAAATCGTTGCCAAACTGGGTCACCTTTCCAGTAAGCTCGCGGGCTTTGCTTAGCATATAAGTAAAGCGGTAATGAGGAATAGCAGCCGACATACCACCCAAGGCAGCGCCTAAGCCACCGCCCCCGGCTACAGCATTTACCAGCGCCATAGGGTCTATAGGGGGTTGAAACAACGGCAAGTCTTGCTTGATGCCCAAAATATTGAGGCAATGCCTGATTTTGTACAAGCGGTCTTCTACCCTATTCCAATACTCGATAAACAATTCGTTTTCGGGCACAAAGAAGTAAGGGTTCAAGATGGTGTCGTTGGGGGTACCTGTGCCACCAGGTGCGGTGTTATCGGCGTTGTTCTCTAGGTCGAGCAACAACTCGTACACATCCTCATCATTGACCAAATCGTCATAGGTCTTGCTGTCCGACAAAATGCGTTTGCCCATGTTTTGGGGCTTTTCGCCCAGCAAGTCATACGCCAACACATAGAGCATACGCGCCTCGTTGATCGACTCGCGGGTATATTGACGGAACAACATATCGCCCCAGTCTATCAGGTTGTCGATGTATGCCATCACTATTGCCTTTTGATAGGCTGGCGTGCGCAAGGCTGCAATGGCGTGTGGGTCAAACGGATCGTTGAGGTATTGACGCACTTGCCCCACCGAGGTTTTCTCGTAGGCGGTTTGTGCCGTGTTCAACGCATTGATCAACTTCTTGAGTTCGGCCTTCAAAGGCTGCGGAGTAGCTGAGTTGGTTTCTAGCTCCGCCGCTTTATCCCTCAAGGTTTCGGCTGTTGGCCAATGTCCTTCGGGCAGTTGTCTGCCGTTGAGTTCTTCGGCAAGCTTCGCCAAAGCGTCTACTTCGGTTTGCATGTTTGCCAACTCTTCGGTGCTTACCAAAGCAGTAAGTTTGGCAATTTCAGGTTTTACAACTCCCCACAACTCCACCAAATCATTGATCTTGTTGATGCCTTCTTTCTGGAAAGGCAAGAACTTCCAAAAACCTTTAGACTCGGCTTCTGATGGATCGAAAATATGCTCGTACCATTTTTTGGCTTCGTCAAACTTCTGCCCCGTGTTCAGGTTTTGGGCAATGAGGTAAGGCGCGTGGAAGAAAATCTCCCAATAGTAAATACTGTTGGCGCTTTGGTAGTCTAAGCCCTCTTCTAAAGGCACCCTTTCTTTGTTTACCTCTCCTTCTTCTAGCCTAATGGTGGTAGAGTCAGACGGTTTGGTTAAACTAAACTTAGGGGTTTCGTCAATGCGCTGGGTTTCCAGGCTAAGCAAAGCCTCGAGCCCATCTTGATAAAACAGCTTTTTGTTGAGTTCGGTACCTGTACTTGAGGTAATGCGAATGATGTCGTACTTGCTGTGTAACTTCTCGACAGGCAGGTTGGCGTCTTCGCCCGCTTTTTCATACGCAATGTAGTCGCCTATTTTTTCGTCCTTGGCATTTTTTACATCACCAAACAAATACATCTTACTGCTATCGTTCAGCCCTGCCTTTAGTCCAGTCAAAAAGCCTTTGGGTACATTGAACCAATTGCCTTCTACGGGTTTACCCACAGGCGCACCTTGGGCAGCGTACATCATAGTAGCTCCCTGCTTATAAAACAAAAATGGCGTGGCAGGAGCATCTGCTTGGTTGCTGTCTCGTGTAAAGGCGGCAGTAATGGCCTGTCTTGGGAAACCATCCACGTTTTCGCTCAGGGCTTTTGGGTAACCATCGTCTGTCAGGCTGCCCACGGTGTTATCACCCTTAAGCGTATAGCGCACGTATTGACCATTGGCAAAAAGGAACAAGGCGCCATCGTGGGCAACCGCCGCATCTATTTTTTGGCTGGTTGCCAAAAACTTATTAGGCACTTTGCCCCACTTGTCCTTGATATTCAGCTCATTGCTCAGGTTTGCCGAGGTCACATACTTCTGGGTGCTGTTGTTAAAGAAGTAGGTGGTGTTGCCTTTATGGAAAGCCGCATCTACCTTACTCCATTCGGGTAAACCGTCGGTGTTGCCTGCAGTGGCTTTAGGATAACCAGGGTCTACTATGTCAGGGATAACATTGCCCTCTAAAGTATAGCGTACATATTGGTTGCCCGAGGTCATAAACAAATGGGTATCAGTTACCCAGGTAGCGTCCATGCTGCCTCCGTCTTGGATGTTGTTGGTTGTATTACCCCACACACTGTTAATAGATGAGGCACTACTCCAGTTATAATCTACCCATTCTTCTTGGAAAGTGGTGGTTTTCAGGTATTTCCCATTATCAAATAAGTAAATGAATCCATTCAAGGCAAAACCAGCCGCCCTTCTGGGAGAACCGAAAATATACAACCTATCTTCTCCCCCGAAGGTAAAGGCTACATCGTAAGTTCTTGAACCATCCCGTTCCAACTCTTTCTTTGTCAGGTCAAACTCATACCTTAATCCGTCAGAGGTAACCGTAATAAATGTACTGCCATCCACTACTGCATTGCGGATTTGCTTGCCCTGCACGTTAGCTACCTCCGAAGAACTAGCTCCCAAATCCATCAGCAAGGCATCTAAAGTGCCCTTGCGGGGATAACCCACATCAGCCTTACCAATATTAGCAACGCTTGAATACCTAAAGTACTGGTCGCCACTGACTAAGTAAATCTTATTATTCCACACAAAAGCGGCGTCTACCTGATTGTCTTCCGCAATATTGTTTTTTACCTTCCACCAACGGTCTTTGATAGGCTTTTCCGTATTTATATCACGAGTGGTTTTGTACTTGTCTCCCAAGAAACCATAGCCAACGCCATTAGGGGTACCGTCAGGCATGTCAAATGCTGCTTCATACTTCGGCCATTTAAACGCTTCATTAGCCAACGTACCTGGGGCACTTTCTGCCACCTCAAAGCCATCGCCATTGTAGGTAATGAACTCATTGCCCAAGCTCATGTGGGTATTGCCATTGTTTCTTGTCCAAACACTGTCTACTTGCCCCGTTCGGCTTATTTGAGAATGCCCAAGTGCCCAGCGACTGGTGTTATTTTTTGCGGCACTCCAAGTACATTCCTCCAGTCCCTTGTCGGTTTCTTGGCTTTGGTAAAACTGGTTGCCCACAAACAAATAAATGTGCCCGTTGGGTGCTCTGGTGATGGCGTCTACCGAGGTAACACCATCGGGCAAGTTGCTCAAATTAGCCAATAGGTGCGATTGCTCGCTAAAGTCAGACGACGACTCGCTAGGCTTGCACAAGAAACTGGCTTCTTTGTAGTCGAAGCTAAACCAATGGTTGTTGGTGGCGTCTTTGGCAGTGTTCAAGAAAATACTGCTTGCCACTTCGTCAAAGTTTTCGCTGCTTGCCATGAGGCGTTCAAACACCTCGCGCCCGTCGTTTATCGGGAATGCTCCCGCGTTGGGTTCTACCCCACTGTCGAGCCCTTGGGTCAGGTAAAAAGCCTTGTATTTATGCTCTACGCGCTTTTTTGCCTCGTCGAGCGAAATATCAATGCTATAGTTTTCCAATACCTGCGTCGAGTTCTTGATCACGGCTTCTACCAAGCGAGGATCGCCCACCCAGTAGCTACATTTGATAATGATGTTTTCGTGATCGTTTTCGTCTCTTTTGGTAGACTTCTCTACGGCAAGCTCTACGTTTGAGATCGTGTTAGAAAATGCCACCGGATTGGCAACCGTTGCTTTTTCTTTGTCGGCATTGCTGCGCGGCGTTGCTCTTATCAAGAGCTCCTTTTTCAGGCGCAGAGTTTGAGGCACTGCCCATTCTTTATTCAGGTTATAATAAGAATAAAAGATTTTGACCACATGGTCGGCGGCTCCGTTCGAGGTGATAGACTTATCGTCCGAATCTCCCACTGCTTTTACGGTGCCTTCGCTGGCGCCTTCGAGTTCTTTTTCGGTACGTGTCCAAAACGAGAATACTTTGCCAAAGGCAAACGCTGGATACACCTTGTCGGCTTCCATCTGGAGGTTGGTTTCTAGCCAGGGGCCCCACAAAGCGCCGTCGGTATCGCCGTTATAAAAAGCAGCCAGGCGGTAATAATACACGCGTGGGTCGCTTTTGGTATAGCCAAACAATACCAGGTTTTTGTCGGCTTCGTTGATGGCATCATCGTATACATAGCCACCGCATATCGTCAAGCCCGACACGGTGGTATATTCGTCAATGTATTTTTTGTATGCCTTCAGCACCAGGTCTTCGGTGATCTCGCCTTGCTGTAGGTCGTCTTCCATTTGCCCAAAGGCGGGGGTTTTGGTATCGCGCAGCTCAGGACGGATGTAGTTTTCGGGATATAAAAACACCTTGCGGTTGGCTTCCCACACGCGGTAGTTTTTCATCCATTCCCACCACTTCTTCAAGCGTTGTTTTACCGCTTGCTCTCTCACCTCTCCATCTACATCATCGTTTTCTGGAGTAGGCGCCTCTAGGCTGATAAAATAACGGTGGAAATACAACTGAGTAGCGGCAATGGCTTCCTTCACCCTTGAGGTTACCCCACAGCTTCCCATTTCTACATCAATCAACAAGCTTTGGTACAAGTCACGCGCATTGCTCAGTTTGTCATCGTGGTGAATCACATAAGGCACCAACACATCGCGTTTTGCCACATTGAGCTCGTTGTGTAGCCTGGCTGCTAGTTTTTCCCAGTCTTGCGGACTGTTGAGCGCACCCAAGTATTCGTACAGGGTTTGGCTTACTTCGCCCAGCTTATCTTCAGTGCTCTTGTATAGCTTTTTCCATACCTTGTCATACACTTCAGAAGGTTTCACCCCTAGTTTGTCGGTCACGGCAAAAATAGCTGCCATGCGCAACACCATCTCTAGGTCGAAGTGCTCTTCGAAGTCGCTGCTTTTCAGGTGGTCTTTCAAAAACACCTGGTGACGCTTGAGCCATTTTACTTCCTCTACGTCCCAACCAAACAGCCCTGCCAACAAGCGATAAGGCGTTTTTTTGTAGCCTTGTTCTTTGTGCAAAAAGCTGCTCAGGGTTTGCTCCTCAAACTGATAAGTGTGGCTCAATTGCTTCATCTGAGCAATGGCCTTCAGGTCGGTCAGCAAATAATCGGCATGGCAAGCCCCCCAACGAGCCGCCAACGGCTGCGGAAAGTTTTCGTCCATGCAATGGTAAGGCATTTTGCTATAGCGTACATATTCTTCGCCCTTGAGCAAATAAGTTCTGCCCTCAAACACAAAAGCATGGTCGATGCCCAATTGGAAATTATTACCCGTTGGTTTCCCGTCTGGCAAATCTCTCCACAAGTCGGTAATGAACTGTGGGTGGTCGTCTGCCATCAACTCATTGTCGGGGTGGGCATAACGGATATACTCGTTGCCCTTGAGCACATACAAGTAGCCATCGGGGGCAATAAAGGCAGTATCTATCATGACATCATCTGCCATAAAGTTGTTGGCTTTGCCTACCCAAATGTCTTTGACCTTGGCTGGATCGCTGGCGTCACTTACAAAGTATTGCTCGTCTTTAAAGAAATAAAACTTTTGGTCGCTTCCGCTAAATACCGCGTCGATGCCCAAGTGAAGCAATGCGGGCAAATTACCAGTAATGCCCAAGTCTTGCGCCAAGCTGCCTACAATTGTTTTAGGATAACCCGCGTCTATGTACTCTAGGTCGTCGCCCGAATACACCACATATTGGTCGCCCGAAAACAAATAAACTGCTTTTTCCGCGACCACCACGCTTTTGTCTGAATCGTTTTTGGCGTACAATTTGGCAGTCAGAATTGCGTCTACCTTGTTTTCTGTCTGTAGGTTGTTGCGCAACTTGCCCAATAGGTCGATGCTGTAGCAACGTTCGGTGTGGGTAGACACTGCATGTATTTTGTGATCTGCGGTAAACAAATAAATGCTTCCTTTATCGGCGAAAGCCGCTTGAATGTTTCCGTTAAAATCTTGGGGCAGGTGTTCAAAGCCCGACTCTTTTCTCAAATTGTTGAAAATAGCCTTGGGGTACCCCGCGTCCAAATAATGATAACTACTGCCCGAATAACGGTAAAACTGGTCGCCCACAAACAGGTAGGTCAAGTGCCCCATTACCAAGGTAGCGTCCAGGCTTTGCCCCTGTGCAATGTTGTTGTCGAGCATTCCCCATTGGCTTTTTACCAAAGCAGGTCCATCGAAACTCCCATTGGTTTTGAGGGTTACAAAGTAATCTTTCTTGCTCAGTTGGTCTTCGTAGAAGAAATAAGTTTGTTCGTCGCTTCCCTTAAAAATCGTCTTGATGTGCAAGAGGTTGTGACAGTTTTCTGGGTCAAGCACCTCGGGCAAATCGCGCCATAAGCGGCTGATGTTTTCGGGATAATGCCAATGCTTCTTGTCGGCATCGTAGCGTACATATTGGTTGCCATGAATGAGGTACATCTGCTCCTCTTCAAAGAGCACCGCTTCTACTTTGTCAAACCCTTGGCTGACATACAAGGCAGGAATGCCCCACCAGCTCATGTCGGTAGTATAGGGTTCGGCATCGGGCTCGTCGTAGCGCATGCCACTATAGGTCACATAGCGCATGTAGCCCTGTTCGTTGGGTGCCTCAAATAGGTAAGTTACCCCATCTTTGACAAAAGCCAGGTCTACGCTCTCCAGTCCGCCCCAGTCTGCCGCAATGCTTTTGGGGGCTTCCTTGATTTTGCTGTAGTCTGCGTCTTTTTCGTAGGTTACATATTGGTTACCACTAAACATATAGGTGTTGCCATCGCGCCCCACAAATGCTGCATCAACCATGCTGCAATGGGCTATTTTGTTCGACGAACGTCCCCACTCGTCGGCAATGTCAAACTCCCGCTTAAGCTCAAGGTCAAAATATTTGCTGTCCTTAAACAAGTAGGTGTTGCCATCGGTGCCCTGTAGCACACTGTCGAGTCCCATGCGGTAGTTTTCGGGAATGTCTTGGTTCAGCATCAGGCGAGGCTTTGTCATTTCGCTATGCAATTCTTTGCCTTCTGCTGCAGACAAGCGTAACCAGCCCGCATTGTCATCATCTCCCATGTATACAGCACCGTCTTCAGTCACGATACTTATGGGCTTTGGTATGGTGCCATCATTATACTCCCTGTACAACTCCTCGGCAATCACGTGCATTTTGTCACCCTTAAACAAATACACATGGCGCCTGTCGGCAAAAGCGGCATCAATGCCCTGGCTACAATCTATAGTCAAGTGCTTGAAACGAGGCTCTTTGTGTAGCTCGGTCAATGCTTTGGGGTAGCCACTGTCTACAGTTTGGGTATCGTAAGATACTGGAGCGGCTTGGCTATTGGTGGTATAGCGGTAAAACTGAGTGCCCGCAAACAAATAAGTATGTTCGTGCTCGGTCACTACAGGCTCGGGCATAGGGTTGTTTTTGTCTATGACCTTTGCCTTGTCCTCTTCGGTCATTTCTTCGGTTTCGCGCGACATAAGAGTCACCGCCGCGTCTACTTTTCCGCTGTCTAGCAGGGTGTTTTGCACCTTGCCCCAATACTCGGCAATGCGGAGGGTTTTGCCGTCTACCATGCGGTCGCACTTGCTGCCAGCATAGCGGGCAAACTGACCAGCAAAGAAAAGGTAGGTATAACCATCTTTGCCCACAAAAGCCGCGTCTATTTTATCATTAGCGCCCAGCGGCAAATCTTTCCAATGATCAGTAATGTTGGCAGGCTCCGACCACCAACGATGGATGTAATCAAAATAGACAAATTGCTGCCCAGCAAACAAATAGGTTTTGCCGTTGCCGCTCAATACCGCATCGGCATTGCTGAAGCTGTTGGTCAAGGCAAAAGGCAAGTTCCACCAATTGTCGTCGGTCGCTCTGGGGTAGTCCTTGTCAACTTCGCTGTAGTCGTTGCACGAATAGCGCACATACACTTCTTTGTCTTCAGCATCTTTGCCAAACAAATAGGTTTTGCCATCGAGCACAAAAGCGGCGTCTATAGTCTTGAGCCCGTCCCAAGCGTCGGCATTGGCTTTAGGGTATTCGGCGTCAGCGTGGGCGTAGTCTTCGCCCGCATAGCGGTAGTGTTGGTTGCCACTAAAAATGTAGGTGTAACCATCGAGCCCCACAAATGCCGCGTCTACTTGGGCGTTGCCGTCTTCAAAGGCGTTGGCCACTTTGCCCCAGGTTGCCTTGGTTTCGCTTATTTTATCAAGCACAAAACCATCCCCTTCTTTAGCAAACACCACATGCATGCCATGGCTAAATAAGTGCACCTTGTGATCAAAACCCTCAAAGGCAGCTTCTACGCCGTGCTTGCAAAAGTCTTTGGGCAAGCCCGCAAACAATGCGTCTAATTTGACAGGCGACCCCTCGCGCATCAACACGCCTTCGGCTTCGAGGCTATCGGTATATACAATTACTTCGTCGCCCGAAAACACATACAGCTTTTCGTCAACGGTACAGCTCGCATCTACCTTGTCGAGGTCGTGAAAATTGCTCTTCACCTTGCCCCAGCCATCGCGGATGTTGTGCTTTTTGGTAAAATCGTCGGAACTGATGTAATGATTTTCCTTCAAGAAAAAGGTTTTACCCTCGTGGGCAAATGCCGCATCTATCGACTCCTCAAAACCTATCGGCAAGTTGCCTTGGGCAGATTCGTGGTGCCAGTTGTCGGCTATCTTTTTGGGGTAACCCTCGTCGGCAATTCTTTGATTGCCCGCTCCTTGGGCGGCATAGCCTTCAGAATAACGAATGTATTGATCGCCCGCAAACAAATAAGTACGCCCGTTGCGGTCGGTAAAGGCGGCGTCGATGTTTTCTATAGCCTCAAACTCGGTTTGCAGTTTGCCCCAAACGTGGTCTTCCTGCAACTCCCACTCTGCCGCGTCTGCTGCTTTTTTATAATAATCACTGCCCGACACTATCCACACATTGTTTTGTGCGTCGGCAAAGGCAGCATTGATCGGTAAATTGCCGTATTTTTTGCAAAACAGGGCAATCAAGTCCACGCGAGGCGCTTCGAGCGGCAAGCCTAATAAATTATAGGTTTGGGCATCGAATATCCAATATTTCGTGTCGTGGAACATGTACACCAAGCCTTCGGCTTCAAGCAAAAAGTCAAACTTGGCGTGACCAAGTTCGGCAGGCAGGGCAAGGCTTTCGGGAAACTTGCGCACCAAGTCTTGCTCTCTGAATGCCACCTGGGTGTCTTGCTTGTTGAGCTTGAGCTTGTTTGCCAGCCCCGCAAATTGTTTGACCCTACGGAACGCGGTCTTGAACCTGCGATGGTGCGGTACCATTGCCAGGGTTTCCTGCGCGCCAGCGGTTTGCAACACGGGCAACATGAGGGCTTCGATGAGGGCCTCTTTGGTTTCGAATATGTGGGCACAAATTACCTCCATTACCTCAGCTGATACGCCCAAGGTGTCTTGCAGGGTAGTAAACACCCCGGTTTGCTGGTGCATTGCCTGGTCTTTGATTTTGGCAACGATGTCGGCAATGGCGGCGGTCATTTCTTTTGCCACCGCGTGCAACACAAAGAAAACATCCTTGTTGTAGTCGTCGTAGCCTTCTACTTTAAAATCCAGCGCATTGTTTACATTGGCAAAATACGCCAACATGTCGAGCGTAATGGTATAGTCGGCAATGTCTTGCTCGTCTACCAAAATGCGGTACAAGTTGGTGGCTTCCTCTAGGGTGAGCCCGCCTACCATCAAATCTTCGGCAAACAACTCATACTTTTTTGCGGTTGCCAACACTCCAGCAATTGCCTTGAAGATCAATTGGTTGCCTTGTTCGCCAAAATAAGCGCCCGCGTTTAGCTGGGTGGCGTTGGTGTCGTCGCGGAAAAAGCTAAAGTGTCCTTCCTTTACCCAACCATCTTCTAAATGATCGGCAACAATGCCTTGGTAAGCAAGCTTGCCCACTAGTTGGGTTGCCAAGGGCTTAAGGTCGGTTTTGGTAAAGGTGTCAAAGCCTTGTTTGAAACCCGTGATTTGCTGCTTGAGCAAGTCAAGAATTTGGTGGCGGTGGGGGTAAAACATCAACGCCAGTTTGAAGTCGTCTACCTCAGTGGCAAGCAAAGCCGCCTTGTTGGTAAATACATGGTGGTGGTCGATGTATTTGTTAAACTTCAGGTTTTCTATCAAATCATCCAGCTCTATCTCAAGCAAGGGCAAGGCTTCCGCCAAAGCGTCTTTGTTGAGCTTGAGTTTGCCCGCTGTAAATTGCGCCATTTTTCCGCTCAAGAGGGCATGTACCTCGGCAGCCATGGCGTTGAGGTCTACGTTTACCTCAAACAGTCCCAGGTTGCTTGGGTAAGCAAAAAACGCAGGGTCAACCACTGCCCCGTTAGCATCTAAGTATTGGTTAAACTCAAGGTTGCTCAATAGCTCTTCGGCGTGGGTTTCTGCCACCCCCATTTTGAGCAAGTCAGACAAGTACAACGATACTTCTACCGCGTCTTGGTCGCCTACGATTGCCAAAGCGTCTTTGTATAGCTCGTGCAAACGCATAAACAAGGGGTGGCGGTAGTGGCTCAGGTTGGTCGACACCAGCCAATCATTTGCCTCGGCGGGCAAGACAGTTTCCTGCAATACACCTTCGGGGCTGAGGTAGCCCTTCAGTATCAATTGGTGGTATAGTTTGTCGAGCAGGGCGTCTTCCAGCCCCAGGTTCTCGAAGTCGAGCGGGCTAATGTGCCCCAGGGTTTTGAGGGCTTTGTAGGCAATCTCCTGTACCTGGTCTGCCTTGTAAAACATCAGGCGGCTATCGGCGGCTGACAATACGCCTTTAGGCTCGGCAAGCAGGCTTTCGGCAAGCATCCGCGATTGGCGCTCGTCGAAACGTCCTCCCTTAAACAAATCGTTGCCAAATGCCAGGGGCTTAAACTGCTGATACATCTGGTTCAACAATTCAAGGTCGGCTTTTTGGCTGGCTTCGCGCGCCTTTTCCAGCTTTTGGGCTTGTTGGGTCATCAGGCCCAACACTTCGGGCGTGTCTTCGGGGCAGTCTTCAGCGTCGGCTTCCGCCAAATCGCAAAAACGGTCGCCCACTATAGCTTGCAACTCTTCGGCGGTGAAGCCAGTTTTTTGCATCCACTGGTTGAGGCTCCACAAGGTTTGCACCAACCACATGCGGTGGGCAATGCTTTCGGTGGCAATGATGCTGTAGCAATTGTGCGGAGTGGTTTTGCCTCCTTCGTCGATAAACAATTGAAAATTGTTGTAAAGGCGGATGGCGGGGTCTTTTTCCAACACATCAAACAACATCAACAACTCTTCGGCCGATGTGTCTAACATTTGGGCAAGTGCCACCACCCGATGCAACAACGACAAGGCAGCAAAGCTATTCTCTAGATGTACCTCGGCTTGAAAGGGGGCTATGCCTTCTTTTCTCAATTTTGCAATGATGAAAACCAAATCGTTTTCACTGACTCCCAAGGCTTTGCTCAAGCGTGTTCTGAGTTCGGCATTGTCGGCAGACAAACTATCGGCTACCGGGAACGCCAACTTGGTGTATTGAGGGTCAGCGTCATTGGCAATAGGGTAATGCACGGGGGCAGTGATGCCCTCAGGGGCAAAAAACTGCTTGTCTATCTCCGTCCAACGCCCATTGTACACGCGGTTAAACAAGTCGAGCGGCATATCGGCCGCCTTATCTTTGTTGCCGTGCCCCAAGGTGTTCATGTTGGCAAACAAGCTGCACACTTGGTCGATGGGCAACTCGGTAAGCGCCTGCATTTTTTTGATGATGGCAAGGCGACGGAACGAACCCACCAAATCATTATCGCAGCAAGTGCGCAACACCAAGTCGAGGTCGGTAAAAGACCAGCCCAAGGCACGCGCCAAGCGAATGAAACGGTTGGCACGGTCGAACCAGCTTTCGGGAATGTTGGCATCGGCTACGCTCCAAACAATGTGCGCTTCGTCGGCGTCGAGCATGGCGTAAGCTTTGACGCTGTCGTCGTTGTCATCGTCCTTGACGTTGGCTGCTGCATTCACAAAAAACTGGGAAGCTTCGCCCGCAGCAATTTCTGAAGTACTCAGGTTTTGAAACAAGAGTTCGCGCACTTCTTCGGGCTTGAGCCCAGTAATGGTCATAAAAGTGGCTACGGGAAAAGCTTTGGTATTTTTAAAGTCAAATGCTGTAGCCTCTTCATCACCATATATTTTGTTCAGTTCGGCATCTTTGTACTCCCCCAACAAAAAACCAGCAGTTTCTTTAGACAAGCCCAAGTAAGTGTTTGCCAAAATGTCAGCGTTGTGGCTGGTCGCAAACAACTTGTGCAACTCTTCGGCACTGATGCCCAACTCGCGCAAATACATTTTGAACTGTTCGTTCTCTAGGTTAAAAGGCAAGTTGAGCGGAAACTTTGCTTCTTTTAATAGGTTGGCGTAAGGGTTTTTGCCCGCAGGGTCTGCCTTGGCTTCCAGCAATTCGTTTACAATGTCGAGGTAAGGAATGATGCTAAAAGTCTGTTCGGCATCGAGCAAAACCTCGGGTATGTCGGCGCGTTTGCCCTGTAGCACATTGCCCTCGAACTCGTCTTCGTAGAGCTGTAGCAAGTCGGCTAAATATGCCGCCGGAGACAGCACCGAACGTGCCTGGTCGCCTTCTTTAAAATCGAATTCTCCGAAAATTTGGCCATAGTCTGGCAAGTCGGGAATGTTGTTGTTCTCGTTACTCATTGATTATGAATGTTTTATGATTTTTATTTAATTTAGCTTACCCCAACTTGTTAGCTTATGGGGAAGCATAAATCTGAAAATTATTTCATCAAGGATAGGTTACATTGATGGTTACATTTTTGAATATTTCAGCAAGTGTTTGTCCATTAAACTTAGTTTGGGTATCAGTTTTGACCTTTTTGAATAAGTCGGTACAACTGGCGCAGGGACGACGATTGGACTCGATGTTAAGCGTCATGGATGTAGCCTGTTGCCTAGGGTTTTTTAGTAAATACTCCAGCACCTTTTCCAGGATTTTGACTTCACTGTCGGTGTTTCTTGGAGCAAGGGTACCCTGAGCACCTATCACTTTAAACGTACTTTCTCTTAGCATTCCATTACCTTTGCCAGTCTTGCCTCCATTGCCATCATTCAAGCCTGCGGTAGCTGGGGAGCTTAGATTACCAGCATCACTACCACTTACAAAAACACTGGCAGGCAAATTAATTGCATTTCCTAAATTATCCTTAAGCGCTGCTGTGGCAACAGTTTTACCATTCAAATTTGGCTGGGCTAGGATGACATTTTTTGCGTTTTGGAGTATTAGGGAGGGGTTATTGCTCTGGTTATAGTTTACATTGGGATGCCTTTGTGCTATTCTGGCAGGTAGTAAATCCCCTAACGCCAGGTTGTCAAGGGCATCCCCGTCCAGCGTATAATTTTTCACAAAATTCTCGATGACTGTTTGGCCTTGAGTTTGCATCAGACTCTTCATACCATCCAAAACTCGCGAAAAAGATTGTGAACCAGGATTAGTCCTATGCTCGTTAAGCACTACCTTGATCTCCCTTTGTAGACCTATGTAATTATTGTTCACAAAGTCGATATTATCATTAGATGCATTGGCTACTACCAAGTCTTTTAAAAGAACCCTTTGATCGCTGCTGGCATTAAGTTTTCCACTTTGTAGATGGGTAGCTATCTGATTAAGGTGTGTTGGTTTAATATTGGGATCTCTTGCAAAAGAAATTAGAGAAGCCTGGGCTGCTCCATCAAGGTCTTGTAAACCGTTTATGTCCTGAACTCTTTTTAAAAACTCTCTACCGCTGGCTGAAAAAGCGTTGTCTCTTTGAGCACGATTGCCAGCGTTACTCAAACTATCTGCAATCTTCTGTATCTCTGTTGCATCAATGCCGTTGTTTTGCACCAAGGCTGACAAACGTGCTTTGTCAAGTCGTTCTTTGATCCTTGGTAAGGCGGCGGCATAAGCGTTTAGTTGATCTGGTGAGGCTCCTGTTTTTGCAAGTTCAATCAAGTATAGTTGATTCTCTTTCTCTTTCTTTGCATCTGTCCCTTGCGCAAGATTACCTAAAAGTGTCTTCAGGCTGTTCAATGTTGCTGTGTCAGGGTTATTATGCACAACAAAATCTATCAAACTTTGCTTGTTTTTATCATCTGAGAACTCTTGTAAGTCTTTATTAAGAGCATCTAACTTATTGTTAACGTCTGATTGATTGGCATACGTAATTAGTGCCTGTTGGCTTACATTATTGCTAATCTTGCTGAAAATACCTGCAAGAATTTTTAATCTTCTCACTTCAACATTGGCAAGTGCTATCAGGCCTTGCTGATTTGTAGTATCAGAAACGTGTTGCAAACCATTTCCAAGGGCTTTTAATTTTTCATCAGAGATACCTGTTCCTGCAAGGTCAATCAAGGTTTGTTGGTTGGTGGCATCAGAAACATGCTTCAAGCCATTTCCAAGTATTTTTAATTTCTCATCAGAAATACCTGTTCCTGCAAGGTCAATCAAGGTTTGTTGGTTGGTGGCATCAAGCCTAGACCAAACATCTCTGAATAAATCCTGCTTATTCTTTGGAACAAGTGAAAGTGGCAAATTTTCTTTTTCTTTACGCCTAAATGTAACAATGCCATTTGACTCTGCAACGAGTTCATATCTATAGGCCTTACTGTCTGTAAGTTTTTTCAGAAGTCTTTGAACATCATCCCCGTTGATTTTATCAAACTTTTTTCCTAAAGGATTGAGCCTTGATTCTTGTGAATCAGTCAATGAAAAGCTAATCTCGCTTGGCGGATCATCTCCTAGATGATCTCTCAAAACCAAACTATTTCGATTGCCTTCTGTGCCCAACCGTTCTGCATTTTGAATTCTTACCAACAAACCTCCATCCTCAGCACGAAAACTCTCCATGCCAATGGTATTTTCGGAAGGGGGAGTGTTAAAGGCATTGGAAAGTGTGCCTTCTGCTTTTTTTCCAAAAATATTTCGAATGGTTTTATCAAAAGAGGCTTGCGAAAAGCTTGACGAAACAACCGACAAGGCTTTTGTGGTCAATGATCTTTCTCTTTTGTTAGGAGGATTGCCTGAGCCTCCTTTTCTTTTTGGTTTTGGCTCCATTATTCTCTCATTTTAAAAAATTCAACCATATTTAAATTCCTACATCCTTGCTGCCCCCAGGTGCGGCTCATTGCTTTGCAACATGTGCATGTATTGCAATAGCACTTGGCTGCGTTGGGTCAAGGCGTTTTGGTAGGTTTCCACCATCAATTCTTCCTGTCCGTCGAACAAGGGCAGGTATTCGCGGATAAACCGCTGGCGGGGCATCGAGGCTATTTGCAAGCTCGAATGAATGTTTTTGCCCAGCAATGCCTTGATGATCCCGTCTTTCTCGGCGGGCTTGCCTTCGGGCACTATTTTGTGCAAGCGTTGGTATGCCTTTAGTTGGGTCACCAGGGCTTCGCGGCTGCGCTTGAGGCGGTTCCAGTTGCAGCCGTCCAGCAAGGCGGCGTCTTTTAGGTTGGCAGTGGCTAGGTTGAGCCCTGCGTTTTGCTTCATAAAGCGGTCGAGCTTGGTGAAGCTTTCTTTGGTAAAGTCTATTTTGCTCATTTTTTTAGTTTTTAGTTGGGAGTCGGGAGTCCGTAGTCCATAGTTGGGAGTCGGGAGTCCGTAGTCGGGAGTTGGGAGCTTCTACAGCCTTAAGCTATTAGCTTTTAGCCATTAGCTTGAGGCTGTTTTACAAGCAACTAACCAAATTCATAATACGTTGATTTTTAACTGTTTATGAATTTGGTAGATGGAAGTCCGTGGTCCGTAGTCGGGAGTCCGTGGTCAGGCAACTCGTTTCTGGCGACTGATGACTCTCAATGTTGATAAATAAAGGCATAGCAATGCCATTCAAAGGGTTTAAGTCTTTGTTTTTTAATGGTTTAACATTTTTCTCATTTTTGCAACCTAAAAAAAAGCGGGTTGAAGAGGGCACAGGTTGCCCTTGTTTTAGCCGAGTTTAGCGGGCTACTGCCGACGGTGCACGGGGCTTGGGTGTCTTGCCGCTGCCTTTGTTCAACTCGTCAATCAGTTTGGTGCCTTCGGCTTTGAGCCAACGGTTGATCAAACTATAGTTGATAAAGGGCTCTACCCATACTACTTGGGTTTTGTTGGGGTGGGTAGACACAAAGCTCCTGATCAAGCCGTTTTTGTCGCGGGCGTAGAAATACTCCAGTCCGTGCTGGGTATGGTTGCGCAAAAAGTTGATTTCGAGCTTGGGCAAACGTGCCGCTAAGTGCCCCATGAGCGAGTCTATCACTTGCCCCAACAAGGCTTGTTGCAAGCCGCTCCAGCTTTGTTGTTTTTGTTGGCTGATGAGCTTGGGCAAGTGGGTTTTGAGCCATTGCCCCATGTAGGCGTAGTGCAACACTAGCTCGGCGCGTATGCTGCTGTCGCTGGTGGCAAACACTTGGGCTTGCACTAGCAATTCGGGGCGCAACCCCAGCCCCGAATCTGCCGCCGAAGCGGTACCAGATTGGGGGGCTGTTTCGAGCCCAGTGTAGTGGTAAAAGCCGTGCTTGTTGCGCGCAAATTTGAGTTTAAATTTGGGCGTGTGTTGTTCCAATTGCTCGGTGGCAAGGTCTATTCCTGTGTTGTACAAGCTTTTTTGTAGCTTGGGGCTGCAGCTACTCGCTAGCAACGCCCACAGCAACACGAGTATGATGCCCCACGCCCAATGCACTCGTTTGGGCGAATGCGGTGACTCGGGTGCCTGGCTTGCCCGCGTGAGATGCAAGCCAGTGGCGCTTCGGGTCACTATTTGGTTAGCAGTGTATTTGGTCATTGTTTTATTGTTAAATTGTTCTATGGTTTTATGGTTTTATTGTTTTATTGTTCTATGGTTTTATGGTTCGCGAAGCGTGGCTGCTCTCTATCTTCCCTTCTATACCTGTCAGGCATTTGTCGTTTGTTGGCGCGAAGCGTAGTTACTCCCGACTATCCTGCGCATAAAGCTCCTCTCGTTGCCGGGTCAACTCGTCTAGCTCGGCGGTGCCTTCGTTGCTCAGGGTTTCGGCAAGGTTGCGAAAAAACTGCCGCAAAAAATTGCTGGCTTCCAGCATGCCTTCTGTCAGGGGCAAATCGGCAGCAAGTTCTTCCTCTTCTTCGTTTTCGAGCAAGTCGCTGGCTTCGTTGTAAAAGTCGGTGGCGTGGTTGAGGCAGGCATAGAGCTGATACTCTACACTTAGCTCGCTCCAGTGGTGGCGACGTTGCTTGAGCAGTTGCCCAAAAAAACGGTAGGTGAGTTGTTTGCCCAGGGCGTGCCCATAGGCCGCTTGCCTTTGTTCTGTGGGGGGCTGGCTCAGTGCCTTTGCCAATATCTTGCCCGCTGTTTGGTATTTTTGCTCAATGGTTTGTTGGGCAAGCATCAGGTTGTTTTTTTCCAGGATGCGGTCGCCCAAGAGCTTTGCCAACACCGAGTGGTGGTTGCCCCAAGGGTTATGGGTGGTTGTTTGCTTTTTTCTTCTGTTGATAAAATAATTTTTCATAATTCTCTCAAATGTTGAATGGTTGTTGTTTATATTTTTGCCTTCTTATGTAGACATTGGTTACCCCTGGCAAAAGGAAGCCACCTCCTGGTTTTCTGAGACAGAAAAAGGCAGGACACTCAAGCTTGGTTCAACTTCATGCGTTAAGGACGGTAGCCTCCTGGCATCCAAGGGGTCAGCTACTGGCTCGCTGGTAGGCGGGCAGGGCTGAACTATTGGTATAGTGTTTAATTGTTTTTTTGTACCATCATTATGGGCATGGCTATGCCATGTTGCCCTGCTGCTATGGCGGGCAATCCAATGATTTGTAAATAATTTAGTGGAGGTATTTTGGTAAGTCTTGTGGCTGCTCAAGTACTGCAATACTTGGTAGCTACTGGGTTTGCCAAAAACCAGGGTTCCAATCCTTTAGGTTTGTTTGGGCATTTTACAACGGGAGTCTGCAAACCCCCGTTGTTTTGCCTATACCTCTGTTTCTTTTTGTTTTAGATTACATATTTGACTTTTTATTTGATTTCGCTGACAAAGTAATGGGGAAATATTTGGGAAAACAAAACAGTGGGAAATCACCGGGTTTTTTTCGGGTTTTTCTCTGGCAGACTTTTTTTCGATGGGTTTTTTTTGGGGTTTTTGGGTATATCAGGGTGGCTAAAGAGTGGGTATTTGAGGCAGTAAACCTTGTTTATACCAGTCGCCTTTGAAGGGTATTTACGAAATAAGAGCATAAGGGTGGAATTATATTTACCTACACAACACTTGTACTAAGCAAATTTTTTGCATAACTATTCATTGTTTTTAACCTTTCAAACTGTTAAATACTTACCAAAAACTTGACATTGCCCTTAAGATTCGATTACAATTGTAAAAAAGAATTGGGAGCCACTCCCAAACCTCATGTATAGCACTGCTTACATATTGCCCCTTGCCGCCGCCCGCCGCAACAATGCCCGTCCCTAAGGGGACGAAACAAATACATATTGCCCAAATTTGGGGGATTTTTAATCGCCCCGCCCTTCAAAATCTGATGATAGATTTACGCAGAGTTTCCTGAAGTTTTGTTACATTGAGCAGTCATTTACTGTATACTTTTGATGGAGTTTTTAACGATTCCATTTATCCAATCTACTATTTATTTTTTACAGATTACTTAGGGTGAAAAGCCATGTTACTTTTTACAAAAAAACAGTGGGATAGCGTATTCAGTACCAGTTTTAGGTTAAAAAAACGCAATCTTTACTTTCCATTTGCGGGAAGCGAACATTTTTTAACCACTCAAGAACACCCATCAAACAATGCTCTACACTTAGTACCCAAAAGTATGACTACTACCCATGTTGAAACGGCCAACGAAAGCCACGTGCGGTATGCTGAAGCAGTGTGCCGAATGATAGAAGAAGCCGCCAAAGTACGTGGCACTGGCATAGCCAAGCGCGACCCTGAATATATTAAAACAAAGATGATAGAAGGAAAAGCGGTGATTGCGCTTAAGGGCACAGCCCTGGCTGGCTTTTGCTACATAGAAACCTGGCAGCACGGCAATTATGTGGCGCACTCGGGTTTGATTGTAAACCCCGAATTTAGGGGCGAAGGACTGGCAAAACGCATCAAAGCCAAGGCGTTTGAACTATCAAAGGTACAGTTTCCTCATGCCAAAGTGTTTGGGCTTACTACCAGTTTGCCAGTGATGAAGATCAACTCAGAGCTGGGCTACAAACCTGTGACTTTCTCTGAGCTTACCCAAGACGAAACCTTTTGGAAGGGGTGCCAAAGTTGTGTCAATTATGACGTGCTCACCCGCACCGAACGCAAGCACTGTTTGTGTACGGGTATGCTCTATGACCCAGCGCAAGACAAGGATAACCCTGCCACCGAAACCAAACCGCCAAAAAAATGGAAGCACTCTATGAAGGTGTACCAGCGTTGGATGCGTTACAAGCAGTTTGTGCTGACCAAACTGGAAGACCACAAGGAAAAACGCATGGTAAAGAAACAGGAAAAGCTAGACAAGAAAGCCCAAAAAATAGAAGAAAAACTGGGAAAAAAACTGGATAAAATACAGGAACAAAAAACAAAACTCAAGCCTCAAAAAGACAAGCCAAAAAATGACTGATACAAGCAACAACAAAGTAGTGCTGGCGTTTAGCGGAGGGTTAGACACCTCTTACTGTGCCCAATACCTTGCCCAGGAGAAGGGCATGGAGGTATACGCTGTGGCGGTAAACACGGGGGGATTTTCTGACGAGGAGCTCAAGCAGATTGCCCAACGCGCCGAACAATTGAACGTGGTAGATTTTAAAGTGCTCGATTGCACCAATCAATACTACGAAGAATGCGTGAAATACCTCATTTTTGGCAACATATTGCGTAACCAAACCTATCCCTTGTCGGTAAGTGCGGAGCGTATGTTTCAGGCATTGGCTGTAGCCAACTATACCCAAGAGTTGGGGGCCAAATATGTGGCACACGGCAGCACGGGGGCAGGCAACGATCAGGTACGCTTTGACCTGGCGTTTCAGATTATCATGCCCGAAGTAGAAATTATTACCCCCATTCGTGACTTGCAGCTTTCGCGTGAAGCGGAAATAGACTACCTCAAAGCGAATGGCATTCACGATGATTGGGAAAAAGCAGCTTATTCTATCAACCAAGGGCTTTGGGGTACAAGTGTAGGCGGCAAAGAAACTCTCACCTCGCACCAGCCTTTGCCCGAAGAGGCATACCCCAGCCAACTACAGCAAACCGAGCCATTGCAGGTAACTTTAGTTTTTGCACAAGGCGAACTGAAGGGCTTGCAATGGGGCAATGAGGCAGCCCAAACATACCACAACCCGGTAGATGCCATCAATCAACTGAACAAATTGGCCGCACCTTATGCCATTGGGCGCGATGTGCACGTGGGCGACACCATTATTGGCATCAAGGGCAGGGTAGGCTTTGAGGCAGCGGCACCGCTCATCATTATCAAGGGGCACCATACCTTAGAAAAACACACCTTGACCAAATGGCAACAGTACTGGAAAGAGCAACTAGGCAACTGGTACGGAATGTTGCTACACGAGGGGCAATACCTCGACCCAGTGATGCGTAACATTGAACACTTTTTGGCAGATACCCAAACCACCGTGAGCGGGCAGGTATTTGTACAACTACACCCCTACAGGTTTGAGATAGCCGGCATTGCTTCTGACCACGACTTGATGCAAGCCAAGTTTGGGCACTATGGCGAAATGAACCGCGAATGGTCGGGCGACGATGTGAAGGGTTTTACTAAAATACTGGGCAATGCCCACAAAATATATCATTCAGTGAATAAGGTATAAGGGGTTAGCGACAAGCTACAAGGGCGGATTAGTTTCTTGTGGTTTGTTGCTGGCACCTCAATGCTGTTTACTTAACAAAGCTTTTAGCCATTAGCCTTTAGCTTTAGCCTGTTGCAGATGGCTCACGCATCTATTTTTTTAATGCTCAATCCTTAAGGAACCGAACGTAGTGAGCTCAACACAGTTAAACAACATTCAGCATTGGTTGACACCTAGAAGCGCTCAATATATCATTCAGTGAATTAGCGATAAGCTACAAGGGCAGATTAGTTTCTTGTGGCTTGTGACTGACACCTTGAAGCTCTAATATTATGAAAACAGGAATTATCGGGGGCGCGGGTTATACCGCCGGAGAGTTGCTCAGACTATTGGTCAACCACCCCCACATCGACATTGCCTTTGTGCATAGCAACAGTCAGGCGGGCAAGCCAGTGCATCACGTTCACCAAGATTTGGCTGGAGACATTGCACTGGCGTTTACGAACCAATTGTTTTTAGACGAAGTTGATCTTATATTTTTGTGCATGGGGCACGGGCAATCTCAATTGTTTTTGGAAAAAAACGCTCCATTGCCACCCCAGCTCAAGGTTATAGACTTAAGCCACGATTTTAGGCTTAAGCGCCCCGGTCATAGCTTTGTGTATGGTTTGCCCGAATTGAACAAAAGCAGCATACAAGGCAGCCAATACATAGCCAATCCGGGATGCTTTGCCACTGCCATCCAACTCGCTTTGTTGCCATTGGCAGCCCAACAAGTCTTAAACAATGAAGTGCATGTGCATGCCATTACGGGGTCTACCGGGGCAGGACAAGCACCAGGAGCCACTACCCATTTTAGCTGGAGAAATAATAATGTGTCGGTGTACAAAGCTTTTCAACACCAACACCTTGGCGAAATAGGGCAAAGCATACAACAGTTACAAACAGGCTTTGAACGGGCAATTAATTTTATCCCGGTAAGGGGCAATTTTAGTCGAGGCATTATGGCATCGGTGTATACCGAATGTGATTGGACAACTGAAGAAGCTACTCAGTATTACCAAGACTATTACCACGATCATCCTTTTGTGCTTGTCAGCGATACCAACCCTGATTTGAAACAGGTGGTCAATACCAATAAAGCCCTGTTGTATGTTGAAAAACACGATAATAAGCTGCTTATTATCAGTATGATTGATAATTTGTTAAAAGGAGCTTCCGGGCAGGCTGTCCAGAATATGAACCTGATTTTTGGCTGGGACGAAACCACTGCTTTAAAATTAAAATCGATCGGGTTCTGACGGATTTGGAAAGCGCCACCTGAAGCCAGTATATAAAAAGAAAAATGAACTTATTTGAAGTATATCCATCGTTTGATGTAGAGCCGGTAAAAGGCAAAGGAGTATATGTGCAAGACACCCAAGGGCAACAGTATTTAGATTTGTACGGAGGGCATGCGGTCATGTCGGTAGGGCATAGTCACCCACATTATATCCAAAGCATTGCCCACCAGTTAAACAGTCTGGGGTTTTACTCTAACTCAACCCAAAACTCTTTACAAAAACAGCTTGCTCATCAACTTACCCAGTTGTCAGGCTATACCGATTACTCGTTGTTTTTGTGCAATACCGGAGCCGAAGCCAACGAAAGTGCTTTTACGCTGGCTTCGTACCACACCCAACGGCGTAAAATTCTCACTTTTACCCGTGGCTTTCATGGGCGCACCTCGGCTGCGATTGCGGTAACTGATATGCCCCAAAAACTGGCGCCTGTAAACACGGTACACGAGGTGGTCAGGGTACCTTTAAACGATATTGAAAGCGTTGCTCAACATTTGAAGTCGGGCGAAGTGGCGGCAGTCATTGTAGAAGGCATTCAAGGCTATGGCGGCATCCATGTGCCCAACCCTCAGTTTTTGACTCAACTGCAGCAACTTTGCCACGATACCCAAACTGTTTTGATTGCCGATGAAATACAATCGGGTTATGGGCGTTCGGGTAAATTCTTTGCTCACCAATACACCCACCTCCGCCCCGACATTATCACTGTGGCAAAGGGTATGGGCAATGGTTTTCCGATTGGCGGGGTATTGATTAGCCCTCAGTTTACCCCACGCAAGGGAATGCTGGGCACCACTTTTGGCGGCAACCATTTGGCGTGTGCGGCAGGCATTGCTGTCCTTGAGATTATTGAAAAAGAGGGGTTGATACAAAATGCTGCGGAGGTAGGCAATTATATGCAACAACGTCTGCGGGCGATAGAGGGCATCAAAGAGGTACGCGGCAAGGGATTGATGATAGGCGTAGAGTTCGATTTTCCGGTAGCTGAGTTGCGCAAACAATTGGTATACAAGCACCATATTTTTACTGGGGTATCGGGCACACACGTATTGCGCATATTGCCTCCGCTCAAGCTTGCCAAAACCGATGTAGACTTGTTTGCCACTGCTTTGCAACAAATCTTGAACAATATGATGGCGGTGTGTGTGTGAAAAAAGAGGTTGTAATATTATATTTGCAAATATGATATTTTTTAGTGAGTTGGTCGCTTGATGCTTAATTTAAAGAAACAAACAATGAAACTATTTGATGTTTACCCCTTATTTGACATAGAGCCTACCAAAGCCAAAGGAGCTTATGTATGGGACAAAACCGGGCAAAAATATTTGGACTTGTACGGAGGGCATGCAGTGATTTCTATTGGGCATAGTCACCCGCATTATGTACAGCGTATCAATGAGCAACTCCAGCAAATAGGTTTTTATTCCAACTCGGTGCAAAATTCATTGCAAGCGCAATTGGCCACAAAACTGGGCGAGCTCTCTGGTTATGATGATTATACCTTGTTTTTGTGTAACTCTGGCGCTGAAGCCAATGAAAATGCTTTAAAACTAGCTTCGTTTCATACGGGGCGCAGTAAAATATTGGCTTTTGCCAAAGGCTTTCACGGGCGTACCTCGGCAACAGTAGCCGCTACCGACAATCCTAAAATAGTGGCGCCAATCAATGCCAATCACGCGGTGGTAAGAGTGCCTTGGGGCGATTTAGAAGCTACCAAAACTGAGTTGGACCAGCACGACATAGCTGCGGTAATTATAGAAGGCATACAGGGCGTAGGAGGTGTACAAGTGCCTGATCCGGTGTTTTTAGAGGGATTGGCGCAAGCTTGTAAAGCGGCTGGTACGGTCTTAATTTTAGACGAAATACAGTCAGGCTATGGTCGTTCGGGTAAGTTCTTTGCCCATCAATACAGTACTATTAGGCCTGACCTCATTACCATGGCAAAAGGCATGGGCAACGGGTTTCCGGTGGGAGGTGCATTGATCAGCTCAGGGTTTGAGCCTTGGCATGGAATGTTGGGTACTACCTTTGGCGGCAACCATTTGGCGTGCGTGGCAAGCATTGCTGTACTGGAAGTGTTGGAACAAGAAAAGCTCATGAATAACGCTCACCAAGTGGGTGATTATTTGATGAAACAACTCAAAAACATAGGCGCAGTGAAGGATTTGAGAGGACAGGGACTGATGATTGGGTTGGAGTTTGATTTTGAAATCAGGGATTTACGTAAGCAATTGTTATTTGAACATCATATTTTTACCGGGGCATCGGGGGCCCATACTTTGCGCTTGTTGCCTCCTTTGGGCATTGGGCAAACCGAAGCAGATATGTTTATCGAGGCTTTGCAAGTTGTATTAAGTAAAGTGGTTTCTTGAAAAACCGAAAAGTCACTAAAGTAAAAAACGAGACCCTAACAGGATCTCGTTTTTCTTTCCTAACCACAAAGCTTATTAAATATCTTTGGTTAGTATATATTCAAACCAAAGACCAAAAGTGTTTTGAGTTGAAAATTATTTTTTAAGTGTTTGATAGTCAGTGGGATAAAATTTTATTTTTTTGACTTGATGAAAATTTAGAAGATTGAAAAAACGCGGTTTTTATACGGTATTTCGTAACTAATGCGGTATTTCGTTAGTAGGGGCAATCCTTGTAACTGCCCACCTGGAAAAATGATTGTTTGAGGATGACCACAAGGGAATCGTCCCTACAATTGTTGGATGATTATTTGGATGGTATATGCCAGGGCGACCACAAGGGAATCGCCCCTACAATTGTTGGGTGATTATTGGGGGCTTGATAGAGATATGATGATTTGATCAGGGCAAGTGTTGGTCAGGATAAAGCCCAAAGACCAACACCTGAAACGGTATTTTTTCCCTCTCCGCGAAGGTCTTACCGAAGGGTGACCTGAGCAATGCTACTCGAAACATCATAAACGACTTGTGTAAGAATTTCTGGGTTGGCAAGTGTTGGTCAGGCTAAAGCCCAAAGACCTACACCTGAGATGTTATTTGTATAGCCAGTTGCTCCCTCGTAAACTACTGATGACAACTTAAGGAATTTGTAGTTGTGGTGCCTGGAGCAAGTAAGTGTATCCAGGTAGTAAAATACCACCAGATTAGCTACGCTGAACTCACAAGCTCGGTTCTTCATTTTATTCAGAATGACATGGCCTTTTGGGTTTCGACTTGTCATCTTTCACTCCTCCGTGAAGGTCTTACCGCAGGGTGACCGGAGCAATGCTATTCGAAACATCATAAACGACTTGTGTAAGAATTTCTGGGTTGGCAAGTGTTGGTCAGGATAAAGCCCAAAGACCTACACCTGAAACGGTATTTTTTCCCCCTCCGCGAAGGTCTTACCGAAGGGTGACCTGAGCAATGCTACTCGAAACATCATAAACGACTTGTGTAAGAATTTCTGGGTTGGCAAGTGTTGGTCAGGCTAAAGCCCAACACCTGAGATGGTCACTAAAGTAAAAAACGAGACCCTAACAGGATCTCGTTTTTCTTTCCTAACCACAAAGCTTATTAAATATCTTTGGTTAAAATATATTCAAACCAAAGACCAAAAGTATTTTGAGTTGGAAATTATTTTTTAAGTAACTGACAGTCAGCGAAATAAAATTTCATTTTTTTACTTCTATGGAAATGAAAGACACTAAAAATGAAGGTTTTTATACGATGTTTCGTAACTAATGCGGTATTTCGTTAGTAGGGGCAATCCTTGTAACTGCCCACCTGGAAAAATGATTGTTTGAGGATGACCACAAGGGAATCGTCCCTACAATTGTTGGATGATTATTTGGATGGTATATGCCAGGGCGACCACAAGGGAATCGCCCCTACAATTGTTGGATGATTATTTGGATGGTATATGCCAGGGCGACCACAAGGAAATCGCCCCTACAATTGTTGGATGATTATTTGGATGGTATATGCCAGGGCGACCACAAGGGAATCGCCCCTACAATTGTTGGATGATTATTTGGATGGTATATGCCAGGGCGACCACAAGGGAATCGCCCCTACAATTGTTGGATGATTATTGGGGGTTTGATAGAGATATGATGATTTGATCAGGGCACTAAAGTAAAAAACGAGACCCTAACAGAATCTCGTTTTTTTTTCCTAACCACAAAGCTTATTAAATATCTTTGGTTAGTATATATTCAAACCAAAGACCAAAAGTGTTTTGAGTTGAAAATTATTTTTTAAGTAATTGACAGTCAGCGAAATAAAATTTCATTTTTTTACTTCTATGGAAATGAAAGACACTAAAAATGAAGGTTTTTATACGATATTTCGTAACGAATGCGGTATTTCGTTAGTAGGGGCAATCCTTGTAACTGCCCACCTGGAAAAATGATTGTTTGAGGATGACCACAAGGGAATCGCCCCTACAATTGTTGGATGATTATTTGGATGGTATATGCCAGGGCGACCACAAGGGAATCGCCCCTACAATTGTTGGATGATTATTGGGGTGGTATATGCCAGGGCGACCACAAGGGAATCGCCTCTACAATTGTTGGATGATTATTGGGGTGGTATATGCCAGGGCGACCACAAGGGAATCGCCCCTACAATTGTTGGATGATTATTGGGGTGGTATATGCCAGGGCGACCACAAGGGAATCGCCTCTACAATTGTTGGATGATTATTTGGGTGGTATATGCCAGGGCGACCACAAGGAAATCGCCCCTACAATTGTTGGATGATTATTGGGGGCTTGATAGAGATATGATGATTTGATCAGGGCACTAAAGTAAAAAACGAGACCCTAACAGAATCTCGTTTTTTTTTCCTAACCACAAAGCTTATTAAATATCTTTGGTTAAAATATATTCAAACCAAAGACCAAAAGTGTTTTGAGTTGAAAATTATTTTTTAAGTAATTGACAGTCAGCGAAATAAAATTTCATTTTTTTACTTCTATGGAAATGAAAGACACTAAAAATGAAGATTTTTATACGATATTTCGTAACAAATGCGGTATTTCGTTAGTAGGGGCAATCCTTGTAACTGCCCACCTGGAAAAATGATTGTTTGAGGATGACCACAAGGGAATCGCCCCTACAATTGTTGGATGATTATTGGGGTGGTATATGCCAGGGCGACCACAAGGGAATCGCCTCTACAATTGTTGGATGATTATTGGGGTGGTATATGCCAGGGCGACCACAAGGGAATCGCCCCTACAATTGTTGGATGATTATTGGGGGCTTGATAGAGATATGATGATTTGATCAGGGCACTAAAGTAAAAAACGAGACCCTAACAGAATCTCGTTTTTTTTTCCTAACCACAAAGCTTATTAAATATCTTTGGTTAGTATATATTCAAACCAAAGACCAAAAGCATTTTGAGTTGGAAATTATTTTTTAAGTAACTGACAGTCAGCGAAATAAAATTTCATTTTTTTACTCCTATGGAAATGAAAGACACTAAAAATGAAGGTTTTTATACGGTATTTAGTAAGAAGTGCGGTATTTCGTTACTTTTAATAAGAACAATTACCCTGGCAAATAGAGAATACCCACTACATTCTTGCTTCTACTTTGGCAAACATGCCACCACTACCAATACCAAGCATCAAAGTTACAACCCACCATAAAATCAAAAGGTCATTTCAAAAGATGACAATTGTCAGTTTTTGCTCTGTTAGATGTCATTTGTTGCCGAAAGGCTTGTGCCTACTTTTGAACCACATTGCGATTAGAATACCCTTAAACTTATATTTTTAAATCATGCAAGTAGAAAAATTTCGGTACGACAATGGGATTGTGAGGCTATTTGTCATTGCCACTGTAGTATTTGCTATTGTGGGGATGACGGTAGGGCTTTTGATAGCCATACAACTCTTTGCTCCTCAATTCAACTTCGGAATACCCTACACCTCGTTTGGGCGTATCCGACCCCTCCACACCAACGCCATCATATTTGCCTTTGTAGGTAACGCTATGTTTGCCGGGGTGTATTACTCTATGCAACGTTTGCTCAAAGCCCGTATGTTTAGCGATGCACTGAGCCGGGTTCACTTCTGGGGCTGGCAACTGATCATAGTTGCAGCAGCTATCACATTGCCTCTGGGTATCACTACCAGCCACGAATACGCTGAGCTTGAGTGGCCTATAGACATTGCCATTACCCTGATTTGGGTGGTGTTTGGTATCAATATGATTGGTACCATTATCAAGCGACGTGAACGACATATGTATGTGGCTATTTGGTTTTACATAGCTACCTTTATCACAGTAGCAGTATTGCACGTGGTAAACTCATTTGAGTTGCCTATTAGCTTTACCAAAAGTTATTATTTGTATGCCGGCGTACAAGACGCACTGGTGCAGTGGTGGTATGGACATAACGCGGTGGCGTTTTTCTTAACTACTCCATTTTTGGGTATTATGTATTATTACCTACCCAAAGCAGCCAATCGTCCGGTATATTCTTACAAGCTCTCTATTATTCACTTCTGGGCATTGATATTTATTTACATATGGGCAGGTCCTCACCACTTATTATATACCTCATTGCCAGGTTGGGCACAGAGCTTAGGGGTGGTTTTTTCTATTATGTTGATTGCTCCTTCATGGGGGGGTATGTTGAATGGTCTTTTGACTTTGCGTGGCGCTTGGGACAGGGTACGTGAAGACCCCATTCTTAAGTTTATGGTAGTGGCGATTACTGCTTATGGTATGGCTACTTTTGAAGGTCCAATGCTGTCGTTAAAGAATGTAAATGCCATTGCTCACTATACCGACTGGATCGTAGCACACGTACACGTGGGTGGTTTGGGCTGGAACGGCTTCATTATTTTTGGTATGCTTTACTGGATGGTACCACGTATGTGGCAAACCAAGTTGTTTTCTACCCGCCTTGCCAATATTCACTTCTGGATAGGTACCCTCGGAATCATTTTTTATGCTTTGCCTATGTATTGGGCTGGTTTTACCCAAAGCTTGATGTGGAAACAGTTTGAGCCAGATGGTTTGCTTACTTACAAAAACTTTTTGGATACTACCCTACAGATTGTTCCTATGTATGCGCTCCGTGCTTTTGGTGGTTTGCTTTACCTTACAGGTGCTTTCATTATGGCGTATAACCTTTGGAAAACGGCCGCGCAGGGTAAGTTTCTTGCCAACGAAGATGCTGAGGCTCCTCCTATGGAAACCAAACAACATGCGGTACACAAAGGTGCCTGGCACCGGGTACTTGAGCGTAAGCCTATTTTGTTTACGGTATTGACTACCATTGCTATTTTGATTGGGGGATTGATAGAGTTGATGCCTACTTTCCTGATTCAGTCTAATGTGCCTACTATTGCCGCAGTGAAACCTTATACGCCACTAGAGCTCGAAGGGCGCGACTTGTATATAAGAGAAGGTTGTGTAGGATGCCACTCTCAAATGATTCGTCCGTTCCGCTCTGAGGTAGAACGCTACGACCCTGACGGAGGACAATACTCTAAAGCCGGCGAGTTTGTATACGATCACCCATTTTTGTGGGGGTCTAAACGTACTGGTCCTGATTTGCACCGTTTGGGTGGCAAGTATGGACACAACTGGCACTATCGCCACATGCTCGATCCACGCCTTACATCTCCGGGTTCTATTATGCCTCCTTACCCTTGGCTCATGACCCAAACTTATGACAGAGACGGTATCAAGGCTAAAATAAATGCGATGAGAACTTTGGGAGTTCCTTATCCTGAAGGGTTTGAAAATCAGGCCGCTGATGAAATGGACAAGCAAGCTACTGAGATAGTGACGCAACTTGCCAAGGATAAAATAAAGGTAAGCAAAGACAAAGAGATTGTGGCTTTGATTGCCTACCTGCAGCGCCTGGGAACCGACATTAAGGTAAAAGACCAAGATCAGGTCAGCCAAAAATAACGATTGTTCAATGGTTTCACTGTCAAATGGTTGGCGTTACATCAGGCAGTCGTTTAACAGTGAAGCAATAAAACCATAAAAAATGTTTAAACATTATTTCGAACAAGTTCAAAACATCGAGGTTTTTCCGGTGATTTCACTCATCATATTTTTTAGTTTTTTTCTACTGCTCATTATATGGTTATTCAAGGTAGACAAAAAACACATCAGCGAAATGAGGCATTTACCGCTGGATTTAGATGTAACAAAAAATGAATCTCAACATTCTGAAAATACACAGTCATGAGACAACTAATTTATAAGATCTGGCAAAAAACGGGTCTGCTTAAACTCAATAAAAAAGCAAAGTGGCTGGCGGCAATGCTCACTTTGTTCAGTGTTGCTCCATTATGGGCACAAGGAACTGCCGCCAAAGAATCAAGCTATTTTGGTATGCCCAAATCTGAATTTATGATGGTAATGCTCATTGTATTACTAATTGTGGCTGCAGTATTGGTGCTTACAGTGTCTATGTATGTGGTATCTATGCTCAACATTATTTTGTTGAAAGACCAACGCGAAAAAGGCTTGAAACCTGACGGTTTGCTCACTGGTATGTGGAAAAACTGGATGAACAAGCAAAACTACCGGGTGGCACTTGAAGACGAGGAAGACATTATGCTTGACCACGAGTATGATGGCATTCGCGAATTGGACAACCACTTGCCCCCATGGTGGACAGCACTCTTTTATATCTGTATTGTGTTTGCGGTGGTATATATTGCCTTGTATGAGGTAACAGGTACATTGCCTAACCAAATAGAAGAGTTTGAAACCGAAATGGCGGTGGCTGCCAAGCAGGTAGAGGCTTACAAAAAAACTCAGGCAAACAACATTGACGAAAACAGTGTGAAGTTTGTAAAAGATGATGCCACTGCGCTTGATGGTGGTAAAGCAATTTTTGTCAAGAACTGCGTTACCTGTCACGGTAAAAATGCAGAGGGAGGCATCGGCCCTAACCTTACTGACGCCTACTGGTTGTATGGTGGCGACATTAAAGGAGTGTTTAAAACCATTAAATATGGGGCTAAAAACGGGATGAAGGCTTGGAAGAAAGACTTAAAGCCTGAAGAGATGCAAAATGTGGCAAGTTATATTTTGACTCTACAGGGTACCAAACCTGCCAACGCCAAAGAACCTCAAGGTAAAAAACTGGAAGCAAAGAAATAGGGAATATACCAGTAGCTGGACTGCTTACACTTGTGTAGCAGTCCGCTTATCTGGTATTGATGATCAGGTAATTAATAATGACAACACAAGACATAAATTTAGTGCGCAATTCGTGGGTATCGGTATTGGCGCATCGAGATGAGGCAGGCGATATTTTTTACAACTACTTGTTTAAGCAAAATCCACAAGTGAAACGCTTGTTTCAATCAAACACACATATCCAAAATCAAAAGCTGATGTCTTCTATCACTTTGATTGTTACCAAGTTGAACAAACTGGACAACATAAAAGAAGAAGTAAAGTTTTTGGCAAAACGACATGTAAACTATCAAGTAAAGCCAGCCTATTTTACGGCTTTTGGCAATGCATTTCTTTATATGCTTGCTCAAGTGTTGGGCAATGCCTGGACACACGAAATGAAAACTGCCTGGAAAAAAGTATATCAGTTGATTTCTCAGGCTATGATAGAGGGGCTTACAGACAAAACAGATCATTGAGTATCTGCCCGTAAGTTTTACCAAAAAGATAAGCACATAATTTAAGGAATAGTACCAAAATAAATTTACATTTTTAACGTCATCTTTCGCTGACAGAATTCGTTAAAAAAACTTGCCGTAGCGCTGCTATGACGCGTTTTTTTGCCTCTCCTGCCAACAAAATATTTTGGCGTTACTATAGAACTTTATTTTTACACCATTCCTAAGGGCTATTAGGCACACTGCCCTGTATAGAAAGACCATCGTAAAAAAGACAATTAATAAACACATGAATAGTTTAGAAGATATTATCGACACGGAAGAGTACCGTGACACTATTGCCACTGTAGACGACAAGGGCAAACGTGTATGGCTTTATCCTAAAAAGCCTAAAGGCAAGTATTACAACCGCCGTAAACTGGTGTCAGTAGTATTACTCATCTTGTTTTTTGGGGCACCATTGATCAAAATAGATGGCAACCCTTTGTTTTTGTTCAATGTATTTGAGCGCAAGTTTGTCTTGTTTGGCAGGTTATTCCTTCCGGCAGACTTTCACCTTTTTGTACTTGCTACCATCACTTTTTTTATATTCATCATTTTGTTTACTGTAGCCTATGGGCGTGTATGGTGTGGTTGGGCTTGCCCCCAAACTATATTTATGGAAATGGTTTTTCGCCGCATAGAGTACTGGATAGAAGGTGACGCCAACCAACAGCGGAAACTCAATAAACGCCCCTGGGACAAAGACAAAGTCATTCGTAAAACAAGCAAGCAACTTATTTTCTTCGCCATTTCACTGCTTATTGCCCACGCTGCTATGGCGTATATGGTAGGCATTGAGCAAACCATTGCTATTGCCTCCAAACCTCCGACGGAAAACCTTGCCGGATTTGTTGGGTTAATGGCGTTTACGGGAGTTTTTTATGGCGTATTTGCCAAGTTTCGCGAGCAGGCTTGTATAGCGGTATGTCCTTATGGTCGCTTACAAAGCGTGTTACTTACCAAAGATTCGGTAGGGGTAGCTTATGACTTTGAACGTGGTGAACCCAGGGGAAAACTCAAGAAAAAACAAAGTGCCGCAAATAGCAATAAACCGTTGAACCTGGATGATTTGGAAAAACCACAAGGCGACTGTGTAGACTGTAAGCTTTGTGTGCATGTGTGCCCCACTGGTATCGATATTCGCAATGGCTCGCAAATGGAGTGTGTAAACTGCACTGCTTGTATAGATGCTTGCGATGCTGTGATGGAAAAGATAGAAAAGCCCAAGGGGTTGATCAGGTATGCCTCGCACAATAACATTGAAAACAAAACCAACTGGAAACTACGCAATCCACGGGTGCTTGCTTACACCGCCGTTTTATTTATTCTTATTGGCTTACAGGCTTTTTTATTGATGGAGCGTGGCAAGTATGAGGTTACTTTATTGCGTGCGCCAGGTTCTTTGTACAGCGAACTACCTAATGGTAATATTACCAATGTATACAATGCCCGCATTATCAATAAGAGCAACGAAAATGCCTCTTTTACTTTTAAACTTAAAAATAGCAAGGGTAAGATTCACTTTGCGGGTAATACGCTCAAAGTAGCAAAAAGTGAAACTGCTGAGGGGGTGTTTGTTCTGGAACTACCTCCAGGTGAGGTAAAATCTCTTAAAACTGAGGTAGAAATAGAGGTATGGGATAGCAAACAAAAAATAGAAACTATCCATACAGTATTTTTAGGGCCAGGAGGCTGACACAAGTTGCACTTTCAAACCAAAAAGGCAAATATCAAATCTTAAAATCAAAAGTCAGCAACCCCTTTGGTTGCTGGCTTCAAAATATATAAAACTATGAATTGGGGACACAAAATCACTGGAGTAATTATAGTATTTGTGGGCATGATCATGTTTATGGTGGTCAAGGCAATGCGTCAGGATAACATTCACTTGGTGTCTAAAGATTATTATAAAGAGGAGATTGAGTACCAAAAGGAAATCAACAAACTAAAGAATGTTCAAAATTTAAAAGAAGGCTTTGCTTTTCAGTATATCAGCAAACATCAAACTTTTAAACTAAAATTTCCCAAAAATACTACCCAAGGGCAAGTCACGTTTTTCCGGCCAGCAAATGCTCGCAAAGACTTTACAGTGCCAGTAGAAACTGGTACCGATGGCATACAGCTTATTCCTATAGCTAATTGTAAGTTTGACAAAGGGTTTTGGCGCGTAAAAATTAACTGGCAAGATGCTCAAAAAAAATACTATGTAGAAAAGCGAATTATCATTGCCAAAGATGGTAACGTGGAAATTAAAGGTTAGAAGCTCTGACAAGGTGCTAGGTACACCCTGTTCTCTAAGCAGCTACACTTTTCTATCACGTTGATTTTTAGCAACTTATAAAAACCGTAGTTAGAAATACTTATGTTATTATACACTGCATTTATATTGGGTTTATTGGGTAGTTTCCACTGTGTGGGCATGTGTGGTCCTATTGCCTTTGCATTACCCATTAGCAAGCGTAACAATGCCGAGCTGATCAAAAGCAGGGTGTTGTATAACCTGGGGCGAATACTCACCTATACTTTGTTGGGGGCTATTGTAGGGGTATTGGGGCGAGGAGTGGTATTGTCTGGTGCCCAGCAGTGGTTATCTATTGGTGTTGGGGTACTCTTATTACTATTCTTTATTTTACCCAACCGCCTTACACGTCGCCTTGACATGTTGCGCCCCGTGCAAAAGCTGGTATTTAGGGTAAAACAAAACCTGGGGCACTTGTTTAAGCAAAAAACAGCCAAGTCTTATGTATTGATTGGCACCTTGAACGGTTTTTTGCCTTGTGGACTGGTATACTTAGCAATGGCGGGGGCAATAGCTACAGGAAGCGTAACCCAGGCAATGGCTTATATGGCACTGTTTGGTGCAGGAACTTTTCCGGTAATGCTCACGGTGGCACTGGCAGGCAATTTTATCAAACCTCAGCTCAAAACCCGCATGTACAAGCTAGTGCCTGTATTTACCATTACCCTGGCGGTATTGCTTATTGTAAGAGGGCTCAACCTGGGCATTCCTTACCTAAGCCCCAAGATTGTAAAGCATCATCACCACACTAGCATCGAGTGCTGCGAAGTGCCTGACACAGGTAAGCAACAACCATAAAAATATCAAAAATACTCACTAACGGAGTGTGTTTATAATTAGTCTTTCTGAATACCAACTTCTTTATGAGAAGTTGGTATTTTTTATTGCGGTCAATGTCCACCTAATCATTTGGGCAAAACACCTTCATCAATGCCGACTCCAGGGTAAGCCCTGGCCCAAAAGCCATACTCAGAATACGTTGGTCGTGGTGCTCCTCTCCTACTTGCTCTAATAAACGCTTTAGCACAAACAACACTGTAACCGAAGACATATTGCCGTATTGCTGTAAAACCTCATAAGCAGTAGCATTGGCTTTTTTGGGAATACCCAAGCTTTGTTCGATACGCTCTAGTATGCGACGCCCACCAGGATGAATAGCAAACAGTTCTATATCAGGCATATTGAGCTGATAGTTTTGCAACAACCTACCTACCAATGCCTTAAGTTTGCCTTCGAGCAATTGAGGTACATAAGACGAAAGTTTCATTTCGAAGCCATGGTCTTTGATATGCCACGCCATATCTCCTTTGCCATCGGGCTCCAGGTCACAATAAAAGCCCTCTAAGGCAATGGCTTTATGGGCAGGTGGATGCCCCTGAAGCAATACTGCCGCTGCTCCATCGGCAAAAATGGCGTTGGCCACCAGATCATCTTTAGCAGTCGACTTCTGGAAATGCAACGTGCACAGTTCTACTCCTACCACCAACACCTTGGCCTTGGGGGTAGCACGACAAATTATATCGGCTATTTTGAGTGCGTTGAAAGCTGCATAACAACCCATAAAGTTAATACAAGTGCGTTGTACTGAGTGTGCTAAACCCAGTTTTTCTACCAATTCTATGTCAAGCCCTGGAGCATACATACCCGTGCAACTCACCGTAATCAAATGGGTGATTTCGGTCACAGAAAAATTAGCAGGCAAACAATTTGCCACTGCTGCGGTAGCCAAAGTAGCAGCGTGTTTTTCGTATTGTTGCATACGTTGGGCAGTAGAAGGAAATGTGTTGCCGGTATTAGGATAAAAATCAAAATCATTGGTTTTAGCGTAATCCTCCAACACCGAATAGCGATAGTCAATAGACGTAGCACGGTACAATAGCTGGAGCTTGCGTGCCTCACGAGGCGATAGTTCCAGAAATTTTACCATAAACTCGGCAGTAGTTTGTTGGGCAATCTGATGAACCGGGTTGGCGGTTCCTATGGAGTGAATATATGTTTTGTTCATGCGCCAGTTGGCTTTGGGTAATGTATCAACGATACACTGGTTTTTGTAAGAAAGTTGCCTACAGATTTATAAAATACTGTTTCAACACTAGGAAAAGCCCTGAAACAGGTCTGTATATCTGTCACTTAAGTACTTTTGAGTAAAAGATAAGGATGGCAGCTTTGCTAGGATTTTAACCTTTGAAATTAGTGATTGTTTACAAATCTTTATTTTTTGCGTATTGGATAAAGATACGTTAGCCTTTATGGTTTTAACAAATTTCATCATAACTTCGTTTACAGAAATCGCTTGTATCGAAACTCCAATGTACAAGGCAAACATATTTTATCAGGCAAATTGTTCATAAGTCGATGATAAAATATGTACTTTTAAAATCTTAGAACAGAATTGATCATTAAAAAAATATGCAGACTTTAGGCAAATACTGTATTTTCATTGCAAGCTTATTTTACAACCGTGAACGTTTTAAAGTATATGTACGCCTGACCATAGACGAATGTATGCGTATAGGCATAGACTCTGTATTTATTGTAGTCATTACATCTACTTTTATAGGAGCAGTAGCCGCAGTACAAACCGCTTATAACCTGGTGAGTCCTGCCATACCTTTGTATGTGATAGGCACCATTGTACGCGATATGGCAATACTAGAGTTTGCCCCTACCATTACCTGTATTGTACTGGCGGGTAAAGTGGGCTCAAACATCGCTGGTGGACTGGGCACTATGCGTATTACCGAACAAGTAGATGCTATAGAAGTAATGGGCATCAACGCTGCTTCTTACCTGGTACTACCCAAAATTACAGCAGCTTTGATCACCATTCCAATGTTATGCGTCATTGCCGGATTTTTGTCTATTATGGGTGGTTTTATCTCAGGCACAGTCACTGGAGCTCTTACTGAATCACAGTACATTTATGGCATCCGTTGGGACTTTAATCCAGGAGGTATCTACTTTGCTATTATCAAATCATTTGTGTTTGCTTACCTAATATCTTCTATCTCGGCCTTCAAAGGCTTTTTTACCACAGGTGGAGCGTTAGAGGTAGGGCAATCAAGTACCAATGCGGTTACCAGTAGTACCATTGCCGTCTTGTTTGCCGATTATATTTTGGCACAATTACTTGCCGGTATATTGTTAGGACAGTAAGAAGCCCACACAGGGGGCAAACGACAAGCTTCAAGTTGCACCCCGTAATTGCGTTGAATTCATCACAGCAAGCTGCTTCAGGTTCGGTTCACAGGTAGCTAACAATTCATAGTTTCACTTATTTTCAGCAAGTCATATATTAATAAAAAGCTCAGCGATTAACCAATCGTTGAGCTTTTTGGCTGTAGCCAATACATGTGTAGTTTACACTTGCTCGGGGGTTTCTTCGGCAGGTTGTTCTGTGCCTTTTTCGACCAACGACCGTTTCCATTTGGCAGTGTTTTTTACTCTTTTGTGAATATCGGTAGAGATGAGCTCATCTATATAAAAATACTTGTCTTCGTCCTCTTCTGTTGCCTCACCCTGCGCTTTGGGCTCACCCATTTCTATAGGATAAGTAGCATTGCCTTCTTCCCAAAATTGTCGATTGAGCAAGTATTGATGCATCAAGGTACTCACTCTTTTTGGGGGCTTTTTAGAAGCAAAATTTTCAAGACGGGTAAAAATATACAAACGATCTACGGCACGGGTAAAAGCTACATATAATAAGTTTACATTTTCTATAAATGTTTTTTCTATTTCGTCGTGGTACTGGTCTGCCACCAGGGTTTCGGCCAACTTGCTACTTACCTGTACTATAGAGGTACTTAGGTAGTTGCTAGAGTGTTTGAAAGTAAACTCCTCGCGGGGTAGGTTAATCCACATAGTAGAGTTACGTTTGGGGGTGTACTCCCATTCGGCAAATGGCAAAATAACTACCGAATACTCCAGCCCTTTGGATTTATGAATGGTAGTAATGGTAATGGCATCCTGGTCTTTGGGGGTATTGACACTTACTACGTCTTTTTTGTCTTCCCAATACTCCAGAAAATCGGTCAAAGTAGTATTTTTTTGCAAGTTAAACTCAATCACCAAGTCAAGAAAACGAAACAAATATTCTAGTCGGTTTTGGTGCTCAAACAACCCAAATACTTCTATCAACTTCTCTACCAATTCGTAGACTCCCAATTGCTGTAACATTCCTTGGCTAATGTCATACCCTTCGCCTTGGATGTGTTCAAAAAACTCGGCTATAGGTTTTGTAATCAAGCTTTTAATCACATTATTTATCATATCATCAGGGGTAATACGCTTGATCACCCGATAAAATAAATACAACACTTCAGACCTTAACAAGCGGTCGTGCGGGTTTTTGATTAGCTTAAGAAAAGCAATGATAAAGTGTACCTTGTCATCGCTGGCAAGCAACAAAGAGGTTTGAGAAATCACAGGAAAGCCTTTACTTTTCAGAAAAACAGCTATTTCCTGCCCACTGCCATTGCTACGAGTGAGTACAGCAATGTCTTTTTTGGCAAAACCTTGGTTGAGCGCCGTAGAAATGGTGACCAAAATATACTCAAGGGTATCGGTATGGTAGGTATCTTTGTTTACAAATTGTATTTCTACATGCCCTCCGGTTTTGGTGTTTTGTTCGGGAATCGCCTGTTCAAAATCTTCATCATATATTTGATCAAGCAATGGAAACTCGTGACGGTACATGTCTACCAAATCGCGAAAGAAACTGTTGTTAAACTCTATCACTTCACGAGTACTGCGGTAGTTGTGCTTCAACTGGGCTGCCAAGTGGTTTTGGTGCAAAGTAGCATAACGGTCGCGCAACAAGTTAAAGGTGTTTTCTTGCATCAACGAGGGCTGAAGCAATGCCCCAATATTGTTTTTATATAAATGCACCAACTGCTCCATTTCGCCACCCCGCCAGCGGTAAATTGCTTGTTTAGCATCGCCTACTATCAGGTTAAAATTGTGCTCGGCAAGGTTGTTTTCTACCAGTGGCAATAGGTTTTGCCATTGCAGTACCGAAGTGTCCTGAAACTCATCTATTAGAATATGGTTGTACTTCTCCCCTACCCTTTCGTAAATAAAAGGCACGGGTTCGTTAGAGATAATCTCGGCTATTTTTTTGTTGGTATCCGAAATGTGAATCGAGTTATTTTCTATTTTTAGTTCTTCCAGTTCACTTTCTACCTCGTGGATCAACGCCATTTTGTAAATATGTGGGGTAATCAACGACACCAACAAGTAAATGCTTTTCAGGTTTCGCAAGTGGGCAATGTCTTGAGCAAGCGATGGAGCAATGGCGTCTATACCAGGTTGCGCCTTGCCCGAATACCACTTATTATTATTCAATGCTTGCATTACATAGCTGTTGGCAGGTTTTTCCAGGTCTTTGCCTTGAGCCAGCTTTTGAAAATAGCCTCCTACTCCCTTGGCTTTCTGAAAAAAATCATTGACTCCCACCCCTTGCGCTTGCATGAGGCTCAAGCCTTGTTCGGCAATGGTTACAATTTGACTCTTAAGGTTTTTCTTATAATTAAAGAGTTCTTCTTTGATAATCTGAAAGTCATCTACGGTCAATTTTTTCAACTGGTTGAGGTAGTTATACGACCTTTCATTCATCAAATCTTTAGAAAAGTCAGCAAGTTCGGGTGCAATTTGTGCCCAGTTTTTACCTTCTTCTGCCTTCTTTTCTGCCCAATCTACCAATATATTCGACAGGTTTTCTTTGGTTTCTCGCCCTACCTTTGCCAGTACCCGGTCTATAGCGGTTTCTAAGAGTTTGTCTGTGTCCAGGTCTACATCATAGTTATAAGGAATGTCCAGCTCTTGGGTAAAAGCAGTGGTAATTTTATTGACAAATCGGTCGATGGTACTTACGGCAAAGTCACTGTAGTTATAAATAATTTTGACAAATACTTTTTGCGCTCTTGTTCTGAGTTTTTCAGGCGCTACCCCTAGCTCTTCGGCTATGCCAAACAACAACTGATCGCTCCCTTTTCGGGCTTTATCGTCTAGTGTATCGGGTTGGGCAAACCCTTGCAAAGCATTGACAATACGTGCCTTCATTTCATTGGCAGCATCATTGGTAAAAGTGATGGCCAAAATGTATTTAAAGTAGTGGGGTTGGTCTCCTTGCAAGGCAAGTTTCAGGTACTCTCTGGTAAGTGTGTAGGTTTTGCCCGAACCTGCCGAAGAACTGTATATTTTAAAAAGCATTTATTCTTGTTTTGAATGAGGGCAGGTCAGCTCTTAGAAAAATTGCCTGCCTGTTTGCTATAAACTTGATGTCAATTGTTATTATAAAGTTAATCAACATTCGCCAGAATCTGTTAACTCCTCAAGTGTTTTCAAAAATATCCGGCACTGTTAACTGTTTTTTGTCCTAATTAATGCTGGCATGCAAAAATATAAAAAACTGGTTATCAAGCAAATAAGTAGGGTTATCGAAGTTTATTTGATTTTTTTAAATAAAAATAGTACTCTAAGTGCTCGATAAGACTGGTTTGGCAGGCTTATCCATCCTTTAAAAAATTGGTTATACAATAAATGTTTGTATAGTTAAAATACCATAAATTATGAGTACACTACAAATTACAGAAGAACAAAAAGAAAAGTTGGCTAAAATTACTGAGGAAAATTTTTGGCATATAGCCAAGCAAGTACAAGACGATGTAAAGGTGCTGAACAAACAACAAGAAGAGGAAAAAACAGCACAAGCACCTCCCTCAGAATAACTAAAAAAAAGTAAATCAACCAATGAAAAATACACTGATTCTAGGAGCAACCACCAACCCCTCACGTTATGCTTTTTTGGCGGCAGACCGCCTCACTGGATATGGTCACGAGATTTTTCCAGTGGGTATAAAAAAGGGACAAGTATTTGGCAAAGACATCATCAATGACAAAAAGGTAATCGGCAATATAGATACCATTACGCTATATATTGGGGCTCGCCACCAAAGCGAATGGTATGACTATATATTAAAAACCAAACCCAAACGCTTGATTTTTAATCCTGGTACCGAAAACATGGAGTTGGCGCAACTTGCCAAAGACAATAGCATAGAGCCTGTGTTTGCCTGTACACTGGTTATGTTGTCTACTGGGCAGTATTAAACTAACAAGCGATCTTATCACAAGATAAGGTCGCTTGTTTTTTATTTTCATTGCAATCACTTATTGATTTTACACGGGGAAGCACAATGTCTCATCGAATCACTTGATATGCCGCTCGGCTACATTCGCCTACTTCAATGCTTTCTTCATACATACGCTGGTGGCTAATCCAGCATATTGCCCGTAGTTATCCATCAGTTCATAACCCGCCTTGGTATATAACCTAATCGCCTCTACTTGCTTTACTCCAGTTTCCAATACACAAGTGGTAAACCCCTCTTCGGCAGCCCACTGCTCCAGATGTTGCAGCATTGCCTGAGCAACGCCTTTACTTCGATGATCGGGATGCACAAACATACGTTTGAGTTCTATGGTTTGCTCATTGTAGGGTTTGATAGCCCCACAGCCTGCCGCTACTCCATTGCTATAAGCCACTAGCACCCAGCGTATAGCGTCTACCTTGTTGTATTGGGCATAAAAATCGTGATCTTCGCCATCTTGCACCTTCAGGTAAGCATCCAGGTGTTTGATAAGGTCTATAAAATCTTCGTTGTCCGAATGAGTTCTTTCTAAAGTAAGCATTTATCCTTCGTTCAATTGGTCAAACCTTGCTTTTATCTCGGCGTGGATTTGCTCAGGAGGCAAATAATTACCTTTTTCGTCTGAACACTTGATCAAATGAAAGTCAGGTTGTTCTTTGACCATTTGTAAGTACTCTTGGCGCACTTTTTCTTGCAAATCGAGTGAGTCTTCGTGAATATCACTTTTGCCTTGCAAATAAGCCCGGTCGTCGCCTTCGCGTTGGTTGGTCAATGATTTTTTGATCGAAGCAAAGGGAACATCTAAAAACAGAGAAGAAGCCGGTCGAGGCAGCAAATTAAATTCATATTCAAACTCTAGAATCCACTTCTTGAGGGTGTCTTTTTCTGTTTGGTTGTCAAACTTAGCACATTGAAAAGCAATGTTAGAGTTGACATAACGATCGGCAATGACTACGTACCCATCGGCAAGCCATTGATTGATTTGCTCCAAATGCTCTACCCGGTTACCCGCAAATATCAAAGCCGCTATTTTGGGGTGTACCTGATCTAAGGCACCCAAATCGCCACGTAAAAATTCAGCCGTAAGTTGCCCATAGTAACCCTCACCCATGACCGGAAAATGAATGTGTTGGTACTTGATCCCTGCATTTTGTAAGTGAGCCGTGATGAGCTTAAGCTGGGTTGACTTGCCTGAACCGTCCAGCCCTTCTATTACAATAAATTTGTTGGGTTTTGTCATTGTTCTATTAGAAATTTATTTGCTGGCGCAAATATAATAATAGTCTACAGCTTTTACCATTGCAAACTTAAGGCTGAAAATTGGCACATTACATCCCTAGTGTATGGGGAGTCAATACCGCATTTTTATTGTAATCAATGCATTGAAATGAGAGTATAAGGAAGTATTTTTGAGGTAATGGTAATGCAAGCAAGCACAATATATAAACCACTGAATATCAATATATTAAAACTCAAAACCCTTTGATTTTGATGGTTTTTTAGTTATCTTTACACCATATTCTCAGGGTGAGAATATAGCCCAAGAGGTATTAGCTTGGAAACTTCCCTCAAGGGCTTTTAATAAACAATAAATATTTATTAGCATGCAATATAAAACATTTGTATCGGCTGCCCAAAGTGTAGAGGCACCCATTGCTTTAGACATCACATTATTTGAACAATCGGTTCGCAGCCGTATCGAGGCTTTTGCGCTCAACGCCGATGCACTCATTGAACATTGTCAACAACCGGGTTTACCCAATGTTGCCCAACATTTAGAGCAAAGGCTTTTAGAAATCCGTTTCTTACTCAACGATTTGAGTTTTTTACACGCTCATCAAGCCTAATCAATTTTATGCCTGCCAGGTTTTTAAAGCTTGGCAGGTATGACCACAAAACAATACCAGCATTGGTCGCCCACCATGCCAACAAACTACCCCAACTTATTATAAGTCATTAGCCAACGATCGGGTATATCGCCACGGCTGGCTTTTTGGTAATCTTTATAACTACAAGGTACAATCATTTTCTCTTTATTAGAAGTAACTGTCTGAGGATAAGGTACTTCCATCCACCATTTTTGGGTCACCTTGTGTTTATAAAATATAATGTTGCTGGAGTTGTTTAGTCTCGAAACTACATATTTCATAAAGGCGTTGCCATTAAAGTTGAGCTCATCGGTGCGGTGATAATACCCCTCTACAAAATACCAAATCATTGTAGCAATCAACGAAGCCGTTTGATGGCGCACATCTTCGTCGGGGTTGTACTCATAAAAACCAATAGAGCTCAAGCGTGCGCTTAACCCCGCATACCAACAAATCTGACAAGCTTCTTCGCCGGTTAGCCCAAAGTTTTGCGCATTTCGGTTACCTACGGCATCACTCATTTTGATGGCTGTCAGGTCAAAACTCAACATATCGGCGTTGCGCACCACAGGTTCTATTTCGTTCAGGTCGTCCCGCATTTGTCCTACACTGTATGCATCAAAATTGAGTTTTTCGAGGGTCTCGAGAGTTTTAGGGGAGTTAAGGTAACTTTGATAGCCTAAGTGACTAAAAGCAAACAAATAACCGGGTTGGTGAGTAAGCATTTTATGTACATGGCAAGTGCTCATATCTGGCAAGGGAGTTTGCTCAAGGTCTATGCAAGCGTCTACATTTACCATATTGATAATTTTACCTGCCTGTTCGTATGCTAAAAACTGCCCCAAAGTCAGGTCGTGTGACCCTCCCAATACAATAGGGATCACGTTTTTATTGAGTAAAAACTCACAGGATTGACGCAAACGAGTGTAGGTTTCTTCGAGGCTCATACCACTGCGTAAATTACCCAAATCTACAATCTGATAAGCCCCTTTGCCTTTCTTCAGGCGATACAGGCGTTTACGTATTTCGTTGGCGGCTTTTGCCACTCCCTGATTGGTTTGGGTACCCCGTTCTTCGGTTACCCCAACAATTGCTAAATGCTTTTTTTCCCATTTTATCGGTCTTTTATCATAGACCTGCACATGTTCATACCAAGTATCAGTACCTGCTATTCCTTCAAAAAGGGTCTTGTCTAATGCATCGAAAAAGAGCGTAAAGTCCATAATGGTACCTGGGTCTTTTAAAACAGTTTGAGCAAATATAGTTTTAATTCAGCACAAGCTGCAAGTAGTCAACTATAAGATCAGTATTTAATTCTGATAATAAGCCACTACTTTATTCTTTATAAATACTTAAACAATTGACTATCAACAACTTATTTTATATCAATCCAAATTTCCCAATGCTGTTATCAATTGGTTAAACATAGGTTTTAAGATTTCTTTTAACTTTTCGGCACGCTTGGGAGCATACTCAGTTTCAGCATCGTTCATGTACAAAGTTTTGCTGCGTTCGAGCTGTAGTGCATGCCGCTTGCGCGATGGTTGCCCAAACGAACGAGTGATGTGCCCCCCCTTAAAAAGTGTATTGTGTTCAAGAGAGTAATCACCAGCGGCCAAACCTTCAAGCGAAACTTTAATCAACGCTGCATGCGCCGATTTCTCGTCGTTACTTCCCAACAACAGATCAGGAAAAGGATTCGAATGAATGGTTTTTACTACCTGTCTGATAGAGTGTGCATCGTATAACAACACGTGGGGAAAATCTTTTTGCAAATCATCCAGCAAATCATTTACCTTTTGGTGGTAAGGCAAGTAGTACGCCTCTAGCCTTCGTTGCACCTCGGCAGGGTCAGGAGTTGCCCCTATATACAATGATTCGCCCAGAAAATTGGTAGTAGGTGTCAATGCTGTAATTACTCTGCCATCGTTGTACAAAGGTTTACTTTCAGGGTTACGGTTCAAATCTATTACCCAACGGCTATAGTGCGCTTTGATCACCGTAATACCCAAGGCTGGGGCAAAATCATACAAACGGTCTACAAACCAATCGGTATCATCGGGTTGAGCAATCAGTTCGGGTACATATTGCGACTTAATATCGTCAGGAAAAGCTACTCCACAATGGGGTACACTTATCACAATGGGCACCTTGGGTGCAGTGGGGGCTATAATTTGGTAAGTCATTTTTTTAGGCTTGATTGGTGTTAATTATTTGCGTTCACACGCTAACATTTTGTCTTTGAGCACTTGTGGCAAGGGGGCTTTTTCTCGTTTCGAGTAATCATAACTCACAATGCGAGATGTACCCTTGGCAGCTATTTGCTGGTGTTGGTGGCTTACTACCACATGCTCCATGACAAATCCAAATTCATAAAAGCTATCTGTTTGTATTCGGGTAGCAATAGAGATAGTGTCAGGGTGTATCAAAGGAATGCGGTAACGACAGCTGGTTTCGGCAAGGATAGGTCCTATTTGGTCAAAATCAGAAAAACCAATCTCATCAAAATAAGCAATGCGTCCACTTTCAAAATACCTAAAATATACAGTATTGTTGATATGTTGTGCCGCGTCCATATCGCCCCAGGCTATTTTTTGTTCTATTATCGAAGGGTAGTCTTTTAGTAAGTCTTGCATGTATGTTTCAATAAAATACCTGCCAGCATTGAAACACCGACAGGTATATTTTAAATGATTTATATTACTCCTAATTCTTTACCCACTTCGGTAAACGACTCAATGGCTTTGTCAAGATGGTGACGTTCGTGCACTGCCGAAATTTGCACCCGAATACGTGCTTGCCCCTTAGGTACAACAGGGTAATAAAACCCAATGACATAAATGCCTTTAGCAAGGAGTTTTTCGGCAAACTTCTGTGAAAGTGGTGCATCGTACAACATAATGGGCACAATGGCATGTACACCTGGTTTGATGTCGAACCCGGCAGCAGTCATTTTTTCACGGAAGTAAGTTGTGTTGTCTTCCAGCTTATCGCGCAAAGCAGTAGTTTCTGACAACATTTTAAATACCTCAATAGACGCTCCTACAATGGCAGGCGCCAAAGTGTTAGAAAACAAATAAGGACGTGAACGCTGGCGTAACATTTCTATAATTTCTTTTTTACCCGTAGTAAAACCACCAGAAGCTCCGCCCATAGCCTTGCCCAAAGTACCTGTTACAATGTCTACCCTGTCCATTACCCCACAATGTTCTGGCACACCACGCCCAGTTTTACCCATAAATCCGGTAGAGTGGCATTCGTCCGTCATTACCAATGCCTTGTATTTGTCGGCAAGGTCACAAATTTTATCCATTTGGGCTATAGTGCCATCCATCGAAAAAACACCATCAGTTACAATGATACGGTGGCGACAGTTTTGGCTTTCTTTCAACCTTTCTTCCAGGTCTGCCATGTCGTTATGTTTGTAACGAAAACGCTGAGCCTTGCACAGTCTTACGCCGTCAATGATAGAGGCGTGGTTTAGCTGGTCAGAAATGATGGCATCTTCAGCATTGAACAAAGGCTCAAAAACTCCTCCGTTGGCATCAAAAGCCGCAGCATATAAAATGGTGTCTTCAGTGCCAAAAAACTCAGAAATACGACGTTCAAGCTCTTTGTGAATATCTTGAGTACCACAAATAAAACGCACCGAAGCCATTCCAAAACCATACTTCTCTAAGGCGTCTTGGGCTGCTTTGATTATTCGTGGGTGGTTTGCCAAGCCTAAATAGTTGTTGGCACAAAAGTTAATCACCTCACCCGCTTCGTCGGTGGTAATGTCGGCGGTTTGTTGTGAGGTAATAATACGTTCTGATTTATATAAACCAGCTTCTTTTATTTCAGCCAGTTCTTTTTCCAATACAGGTTTAAGAGTCTCGTACATAATGATTGTGTATTTTGTAATAGTTCCGCACTGGAGCAAACGCTCCGCAAGAAAATTGAAGGTAGAAAACAAGTAGGAGAATGCAAAATTTAGGTTTTCTGATTTTTCGGAGACATAAAAAGCAATAATAAAATCAAACTTTCAGAAAATTCTGAAACTTCTATTAAAAACAGAACGTTGTAAGCAAGTACCCACTACCCTAATAAGAACATGAACAAGCAAAGAAAAATAGTAATACCAGGTGGTACTGGATTTATAGGTCAGGTAATGGCCAGGCATTTTGTGGCACAAGGCGATGAGGTGATTATATTAACCAGAAAAAAAAGTACGCAAAAAGACGGTGTACAATATGTACAATGGGATGGCAAAAATTTAGACAGTTGGGCAACTACTTTTGAGGGAGCAGATGCTGTCATCAATATGGCAGGAAGAACAGTCAATTGTCGTTATAATAAGAAAAACAAGCAACAAATTTACGACTCACGCTTGTTCTCTACCGAGGTGATAGGGGTAGCTATAGCCCAATGTGAGCACCCACCTGCACTTTGGATCAATGCCGGATCGGCTACTATTTACCGCCATGCACTAGACCGCCCTATGGATGAAGCTACTGGGGAATTTGGCAGTGGTTTTTCGGTAGATGTATGTCAAAAATGGGAAGCTACTTTTGACAAAATGAAAACACCTCATACTCGTAAATTGATGTTAAGGATTGCCATGGTACTTGGGCGTGAAGGCGGAGTAATTCCCCCTTTTATGAATTTAGTAAAACGCGGTCTGGGTGGTACTCAAGGCAAAGGCAATCAATTCATTAGCTGGATACACGAATACGATTTTGTACGGATAATAGAGTGGTTAATGGCACACAAAGAAGTGACAGGAGTATTGAATGTCTCGAGCCCCCACCCTGAGCCCAATCAAAAGTTTATGAAAACTTTGAGGCAGGTCATGAACGTTTCTTTTGGTTTGCCTGCCACGCAATGGATGCTCGAAATAGGTGCTTGGTTTATTGGTACCGAAACCGAACTGATTGTAAAAAGCCGCCAAGTAGTGCCAGGGCGTTTGCAAGCATTAGGTTTTACCCTCAAGTATCCTTATTTGAAAGAAGCCTTCGAAGAAATTATACATGGTCAACGAAGTCCTCAAACTACTCAGGAAATAGTAAATAGCTAAACTATTGTAAGATTGATGATTGTTAAACTCTCTTTTGGATTTTCTAAAAGAGAGTTTTTTTTATGTAAAAGCTTTTATTCCAAGGATTTAACGAACATATTTATGCATTCACAAATTATCGACATTAGATTATGCAAACTATCTCTAAACACTCGGTTAGTTCTTTACTCCTGACCTTACTAGTGACAAGCTTCTGGAGTTGCAAAACAGTTAAAACTCCTACAACCACTCAAAATTCCATTGCCAATATTGTTTCTGGATACGATCAGGTACCTTCTGAAGCTTACAAAGCTCCTATAGTGACTGCCATGAAAAAAGGCTGGAAGCCTATGTCCAAAGATCAGGTAAAAGCAGAAGTAAAAAAACTGATTACTCAAGCCAATATTTACCCAGTACCCGCAAACACGTTTTATTATCAACAATATGCTACGGGCAGTACCAATGCTAGTTTTACTACATTTTATCGGGTATTTGGTGGAGTCGCTACGCTGGGGGGATCTTTCGTCACACTGAAGCCTATCAAAAGTAAAGAAAAAACTATCAAAGAAAGTGCTTTAATTACTGCCTGGGGCAATACTGTTACCTGGGAGGCAAAAATACAAATACCGAAAGGAACCATCATTAGTGTAGGTTTAGCTGGACCACAGTTGAGCACCAAATCTCCTCCTCAGTTTTTAGCCGGGGGAGGCAGTCAAATGATTTTGCCGTTTGGCTGGATAAAAAACGCCCGCTATAAGGTGGCTGTGCGTAAGTTAGACGCCAGCGGTAAACCTATTAGTAACTTCAAAGACATTCCTTTTAGTCAAAGAGCGGCTCTACAAACCGCTATTAAAACCAATGATAAATTTACTATCAAGCGAATTATGGGCATAGAGTAGTAATCATATCGAAAAGAAAAAGCACCTGCATTGCAAGGTGCTTTTTACCAAAAAATATTGAGGGAATTATTATTTTTAAGCTAATTTGCTCTTTATGTTTTTATTGCCTTTTGAGGCTAGTGCACTGGAAACTAAATTCCTACCACATTATTTGGAGTCTTTAGCTCGCTGACTTTACTTCAAAAAGTTTGCGTAGCTCCGGTTCCGATATGCATCGGAATTGTAAACTAACTCTGCACGATTTTTAAAGTGCGTCAGAAAACAAAACTCATCCTAAATAACCGAGGCTACAGTTCTACTGTGCCGAGCTCTGCTTCAGCTAATAGCGCATTTACTTAATGTTTAAGGTACTGGTTATCATCTTTTAAGAAGTATTACTGTTTTTTGGTAAACTTACCAATAAATAAAACTTCTTCAGTCTCCGTACTCATTACTCGCCAATAGTAAAGCCCTTGTTTCAAAGACTGGGTATTCAAAGTTGTTTTACCAGATTTGTTCGGAAAATTATATGTTTTCATAATCTGGTTTTTATTGTTGTATACTTTTACAGTGATGTTTTCAACTGAAGCATCATTCGATTTCCATTGAATGAGCATTTCGTTGCCCACTGATGGGGTTTTTTGTGGTTGGATAATTTCAAACTTTAATTTGGACTGGTTTTCACTACGATTTTTCAAAACACTTGATTGCTCTAAAATAAGCTTTTCAAATGTATCGTTTACTTCAAAATTGGTAGCCAAAAAAGCCATTTCTTGTGTTGCCTTTGGCTTTTTCTCTGTCACAGTCTTTGCTGTTTTTTCAGGTATCTTAGTGGGTTTGCTGTCTTTGCGCTCATACTCTACAGTAAGCACCTTAGAGTTTTTACTGCTTGAGGTTTGATTCCAATCAATGTTTGAAAACATCAAACTTACGGCTACCAAACTTACAAAAAGTAAAGCTATAGCAGCGGCATAACGGTTGCTTACTCTACGTGGAAAAAATATTGGTTTAACAGTTGCGCGCTGATCTTTCTGGTTAAGGGGTGCATTAGCTACTAGTTGATGTTTGTTTGAGTTAGTTTTTTTATTTGTAAGGCTCAGATCCAAACCTTTCAATAAGATTTCTTCATCCAGAAAGTCGGTAAATGCGGTTAACTTTCTGTAATCGTCTACATCACTGATAAATTCCTGGTCTGTGGCCATTAGCTGGTCAAAAACACTTCGCTCAGCAGCACTTAGTCTGCCATCAAAATATTTTTCTATTAGCTCAAACTTTGATTCATTATCTCTCATTGTACCATCCATAAATTTTGTCACTTTCCTTTTTAATGACGTTGGTTTTTCATCTCATTTAGCATCCTTTTCTTCAATTTTTGCGAACATTTATATTTTGCTGCTGAAGCATTTTGGGTATCACCAAAACCCATTTCTGTTGTGATTGATTGAAGAGATTTATAGCTGTAATAAAATAGTTTTAATAATTTTTGACACCGTTCGCCCAGTTGCTCTAAGCACTTAGACATAAGGTGCCGCTCTGTTTCCCAAACATCCTGTTCTGACTTATCTTCCAAGTCAACACTTAGTCTGAGATTTTGTTGGGCTTTTTTAGAGTCCCGGTATAGTTTATTTCTTGCAATTGCAAAAATATATGATTCGATTGATTGCTCTATGTGGGTGAGCTTTCCTTGGTTAATATTGTTAAACAATACTTCTACAGCTTCTGAGTAAGCATCTTCTACCACCAACACATCACATTCAGGAAAGCGGGCTTTCATAATATTTACAAAACGATTTTTATGCTGATGATAAATCGCTTGTAATAATTCTTGATCCCCCTGTTTTAGTTTATCAATAAGTTGCATTCTATTTTTCTCCCTCTTTGCTTTTATGTACATCTGTCAGGGCAAATCTATCCCCCTGCATTCTATTTTTTCTCAAAAAAATAGCCAGCTACTTTATAAGCAGCTGACTATCAAATATATAAATTTATTCTCACTTTATAGCACACTAAAGCAACATAACATTGGTTTTGAACAACTTAACGGCTATTGCCAATAAAATCACTCCAAATATGCGCCTTAACACATCGGCTCCTGCCTGCCCTAACTTTCGTTCAATCCATCCTAATGATTTTAGAACTATCAAAACAAATATCAGGTTTACAAATATACCCACTACCACGCTCAATTGAGCATATTCTGCTCTTAATGACACAATGGTGGTCATTGTTCCAGCCCCAGCAATGATAGGAAAAGCCAGCGGCACTATAGAAGTACTTTTAGGATCATTGGCAGACTTAAACAAGTGTACTCCAAGCACCATTTCTACCCCCAACACAAACAAAATAAACGACCCTGCAATGGCAAAGGAGGCAACATCTATTCCGAAAAGTCTAAGGATAGATTCTCCCAGAAACAAAAACACGAACATAATTACCCCTGCCACCAGAGTGGCTTTCACCGACTGAATTTCACCGGCTTTTTGCCTAAGGTCAATGACAATAGGTATTGAACCTAAGATATCAATTACAGAAAAAAGCACTAAAGATACTGATAAAATTTCTTTTAAACTTAACATTGTTACCTCCTTTCAATTTAAGGACACCATAAAAAAAACCACCGTACACTTATTACTTAAATACAATTAAGCAACACGCACACTAGGTGGCTGTATTTGAATGGCGCAAAGGTATAATGTTTTAAAATATTTACCTCAGGGTTGTAATAAAAGAATATTTAAAGTACTTATCAACTCATCATAGTGTTAAAAAAATCTTTCAATAGTTCTATTTCAAAATCTTCAATTGCAGGAAAGTTGGCTATTCTAAAGGTAGTATCTTTCCATTTACCATAACCATTGCCCAGAATAATATTTTTTTGCTTTGCCAAATCTTTAATATGGGCTATTCGATTTAAACTACCTTTTAGCGAAATTACTGTGGCTGATCTTACTGCTGGATTTTCGTTCAATAACTGTAAGCCTTCTATCTTTTCAAAAAAACTATAGTATGCCTGAGCTCTTTGCTTCACCATTTTATCTACTTTCTCTATGCTGGGAACTTGTTGCAAAACCTGATTCAACAAGTAAATATTCAAGATATTGGGCGTGTAAGTTGTTTGCCAATCTTGCATTTTTTCTATCATCAAAGCCAAACTATTGTAATGATTTCGTTCATTGATTGCCAAAGCATGTTCAATTGCTTTGGGTGAACACAGCATAATTGCCATTCCGGCGGGCAAACCCAGGCACTTTTGCACTGAAGCATACCAGACATCTGCCTGCGAAATGTCTAACTGTACTCCTCCTAATGATGAAGTAGCATCTACTGCAATGAGCTGTGCTGGAAAACTTTGCCTTAAATCACGCAGAAACGTGGAAGACAAAGCAGTCGCATTGGAGGTTTCGTTGTGTGTAATAGCAATGAGCTCGTGGGCTGGGTTGATGGTCAATTGCAGAATGTCTAATGAAGTGGCAGGGTCAAAAGCATACTGAGTGGTGTTGATTCCTAGTTCTTGAGTACGCTTTGCCCATTTTTCACCAAATGCTCCATTGTATACATGATAACTTTGCTTTTGTATCAACGATTGGGCAATGATTTCCCAACATTCAGTAGCCGACGAAGTATAAAACACCCAATAGTCAGGTGGTATAGTCAGCTTTTGCTTCAGTAAACTGATGGTTTGACTTGAAAGCTCGACAAAAGCAGAGCTGCGATGGTTTTGCGACAAAATGCCCTTTTCAACTGCTTGTTGGGTATATTTTCCTATTTGTGGGTAAACCTTGGAGGGTCCGGGGTAAAATGTGATCATAGAAACAGTTTTTAATAATGAATCTTTGGTTTAATGAACCATTATTCAAATATCAACAAAAATGCTTCAAATTTATCCATCTATTGCTACACTAAATACATAGCTGCTGTGGGAGAAAGGGTACAACACAATACTATTTTGTCTGAATACAATAGAAATGAAGTTAGCGCAAGGTTGGCTAACAAAATATAATAAGTTATAAACCTAAAATCCACTCGGTGGCTTGTTGTTCATCTTCAAAATAACGTACTACTCCTTCGTTTATATTATCCTCTTCAATGGCTTGCTCTACAGATACTTGAGTATAAAAATCTTTGCTGGCAATCACTGCAATTTTTAATACATTATACTTAGAAAAAATCTGCGAAGAAATAGCAGCAGTAGACCATTCCTGCAATTCTGGCGACATGGTATCCATGCGTTCCTTGATATTGATTACTATATAGTTTAGTTTATCACATTCTTGCAATACTTTGTCACGATCAGCATTCATCAAAGCTTTATACTCATCATCTTCTATAGCTTCGCTTGCCTTATGCCATATCAACTCATACAGTTTAAGCTCTTGATCAAATGAAGACTCAAAATATTGATTATTTGAGAGGGTGATTTTTGCCATGTTTTTCTGTTTTAGAAAGTAAACTTAGCTCCTAGCTAAAATTATGCTTTTTATGATGAGATAAAATCCAATCATAAGCTTCTTCCTTGTTTTCAAAATAATGGGTAACTCTATCCATCGTCTCATCCTCCTCTACTGCTTGGCTCACTGATACTCGACTAAATATATCTTGGCTTACGACCAAGGCTATTTTGAGTTGAGGGTTTGCCTCCATTACTTCAGACGTAATCTCTTTCGCTGACCACTCCTGCAACTCAGGTGACATAGTCATCAAAAAATCACGGTTGTCTAATAACAAAAAATTGACTACATCATAATTATTAAACAACTTATTTTGATCTGACAGCATCGCTATCTTATAGTCATCTTCACTCATATTGGCAGTATTTGGCAACCAAATTAACTCATACAACATTAAGTTATTGTCAAAAGAAGAGATATAATAACTATTATGGCCTATAGAAATGATGTGATTACTCATGATATTGGTGTTTTATAAATGCGGCAAGATTATCAAGTGCTTCTTTTGATTTTTTTGCTGCTTGGTTAATATACTTTTGATCAATACCTTTATCAACATCTTCAGATAATATTTTATGAGTTAAATGCCAAACATGGGGTTGGTTAGGGTATACCTCTAGAGCAACTTCTACTCCAGCTGACGCTGCTTTATCTGCCAATGTTATACTATCGTCTAATAAACTATCATGTGTACCTATTTGTATAAGGGTAGGAGGTAGCCCTGTCAAGTCTGCATACACAGGAGATACACCAGGATGAGTAGTTTCATAAACTCCTCTATACATAGCAGCTGCTTCTTTCAAAGCTTTCCCATTCTCCGTCAACACCTTATCTGAAGCTATCAACCGTTTCCAAGAATCAGAAGAAAAAGTTAAATCTACCCAAGGGCTTAACAATATATTCAAAGCAGGTAATTTCTGCTCGGTACTCTCGTTTAGCAACGTTATTTGAGTAGCAAGTACTAAGCCTCCTCCAGCAGAATCTCCCATCATAATGACATTATCAGCATTTACTTTTTTGTTGTTAGCTTCATCACTTATAAGCCAACTATACACTTTTATTAGCTCGTTTACTGCTGTTGGGTAGGGGTGTTCTGGGGCTAAACTATATTCAACAAATAATATTTCAGAGCCCGTAAGTATAGCAATATCAGCTACTAAACCTTGATGTGACTTGAGCGAACCTTGTACATATGCTCCACCATGTAGATATAAAATTAATCTTTCGTTTTTTATTTCTGTTGGTGTAAACCAATAACAGATAACACCTTGTATGCTTTCTTCTACGATACTAACACCTTCAGGAACAGGGTAAGCCTTTGAAAACTTTTCATTTGTTGTTTTTCTATCGCTTTCTAATGTACCTCTGTCAAAGCCAACCCCAGTCTGTACCACCTTGGCGGGGTTTCCAGCTACCATACTATAAGCTGGAACATCTTTGGTCACTACAGCATGGGCTGCTATAATGGCTCCATCACCAATAGTCACTCCCTTAAGTATTGTAGCAAATGGGTTAATCCATACGTGGTTTCCTATTTTTACCTCATCTACTACTACTTTTGTCATCACATCATGAGGGGTGGCTTTATTGTCTTTAGTCTGATAAAAAATTTCTGCACTCGTCATTGAGTTTTTATCACGAGCCATAGACTTTGTAAATGAACGTTCACGGTAATAAGGGTCTGTTTCGTGGTGATTAGAATCAGCAATTAACACATAATAACCAATAAATCCGTTTGTACCTATAGTAACCTTATGCCCTGAAATGATCTGACTGCCTGCACCAAAGTAAGTATCATTTCCAATGGAAATATCACCTCCATAGTTAGTGATAATCAACTCTCCTCTGATATCACAGTTATCTCCAAGCGTAATTTTACTCTCACCTTCAAAAGGGTTATATAAAACCGTATTTTTAGAAAATGTTGTATTCTCTCCCTTAGTATGAGCCACTTTTTCTAATTCATCTAAGTAAGTTTGAGTTAGACTCTCATCCAATAATTTTGCAAAAATGCTTGTATTCTTAGGGGTAAATTTATCAACACCTAATATTTCATTAAGCTTATTTGCTAGTTTTTGATATATAGTATTTTTTACCATGGTATTGATTTTAGCAATAGTAAGCAACTATACGTGTACTAACACTTAGCTACTCAGGATAATTATTATAAACCTAAAATCCACTCTCTAGCTTCTTGTTCATCCTCAAAATACTTGGTCGTTTCATTTGTTTGCTCATCTTCTTCTATAGCTTGCTCAATAGACAACTGAGCAATAAAATCACTACTTACCAAGATAGCAGTTCTAATATTGGGGTTTTTCTCAAACATTTTAGAAGTTATTTCTCTCGCTGACCACTCTTGTAAATCAGGTGACATGCTAAATAAGAAATTACGATTGTCTAAAAGAAAAAAGTCTACATCTGGGTAAGCAACCAATAGTTCTTTATCTTTTAGCATTAATGTCTTATAGTCTTCATCTTCCATGTCTTCACTTTCTTTATTCCAGAAAAGCTCATACATGCCCAAATCTTCGTCAAAGTAAGAAGTAAAATACTTATTATCGTCTTGAGATAGTTTAATTCGAGGCATACTTGTTTATATTTTTATATTAATGAATGCGTTTAAGGTAATCTTTTGCTCAAAAAATACACCTAAGTCTTTTGTTATAAATTAAAATATAATCATCATTACTTAGGGCTAAGATTTAACATAATTTAGTAAAAGATTTATTAAATCTATGAAAAATAACACATTAAAGTTTACTGATATTAATACACTAGCCTGATGCTACACCATCAAGAGTATATATAATTTGATAGTTTAATTGAATTCCACCTCCTGTTTTTTATACAACAAACAGTTTTCATAAAGTGCGGTAACAAGATTTCAACAGGAGATTGCACAACCATTAGTTATACACACTTAATCCCATTGCATTAGTCACAATGAAATTAAATGCCAGATTTTGAATAAACAATTGATATATTGAATGGTAAACACAGTAATGTACAAATACAAAAATTGTAAGATTACTATACTAATGTTCTATAGGTTCTACAAAGTACTCAAAAAGTATATTTTAGGAAAAGTTTTGATAGCTACACTATCCAGTATGTTGCACATAATCGTAACAGCTTGCCCTGCTACTAAGTTAGCTCCTACCGACATCTGTGGTAACGGTAACTGTGGATTACTTTTGACCTTTTGTGGTATATCTTTAAACCAGTCCAAATTTAAATGAGAATGCTGCTCTTGAATTTGTGACCATAAAAAGCTTAACACAGTATCTACCTCAGAAGACTTCAATACCTCATCTAACTTCATGCTATCATGAGTTATGACAAAAGTCATAGCTCCCCAACTTAAGTTACCAGGATGAATAATAGGAACACCATACTCCAGACAAGCATTATCAAAAGTGAAAGGGGCTGTAGTATCATAATCCAATGCATTAACAGCTACAGAAACACTTTCATCCACAAAAGAATTCATGTTACCCTCATCCAAAAACACTTGATGGTACTCAATTTTAACGTCTGGATTGATAGCCTGTAAACGCTGGGTTATAGCATCTACTTTTGGTTTACCAACATCTTCCAGTGTATAATTTTGCCGATTTAAGTTACTAATTTCCACCTCGTCAGCGTCTAAAAACACAAAATTTTCAAACCCTAGTCGCAAAGCTGTTTCTGCTATGACACTTCCCAACCCTACCCCCCCAAAAAGTATTTTTGCATTTTTAATTTTTTCTTGTTGGTCTGGATTGATAAATAGGTTATTTCTAGAGTAGCGATCATTTGCTATATTATTATCACTCATGGGGATATAAGTTAATGATTAGATACAAAGCAATATATAAATAATATCTTTTCCCAAAAAGATAAACTCACAAAAAAAACCCCTTGCTCATCACAAGGGGTTTTCATTATTTTTTAACCATTTAGGAAAAAGTCGCTACAAATCCGAAAAGTCAAAATCATCTAGAAATGCAGTAGTAAAGTTACCAGCTTTGAAGTTTTCATCATCCATTAACTTAATGTGGAATGGGATGGTGGTTTTGATGCCTTCTATCACAAACTCCTGCAAGGCTCTTTTCATACGTACCAAGGTCTCTTCACGCGTTTGAGCCGTTACGATCAACTTGGCAATCATAGAGTCATAAAATGGAGGGATTTCATAGCCTGCATAAATATGACTATCAACTCTTACTCCGTGCCCACCTGGTATATGCAAGTTAGTAATTTTACCTGGAGAGGGTCTAAAACCTTTAGCTGGATCCTCGGCGTTGATACGACACTCCATAGAATAAAGATTAGGTGTGTAGTTTTGCCCAGAAATGGCGATACCAGCTGCAATTTTTATCTGCTCTTTGATAAGATCAAAGTCAGTTACTTCTTCTGTAATGGGATGCTCTACCTGAATACGGGTATTCATCTCCATAAAGTAAAACTTATTGTATTTGTCTACCAAAAACTCTACAGTACCTACTCCTTCATAACCAATGGCTTCAGCAGCTCTAACGGCTGCCATCCCCATTTCTTCACGCAACTCAGGTGTCATAATAGGTGATGGTGTTTCTTCTACCAGCTTCTGATGACGACGCTGAATAGAGCAATCTCTTTCGGATAAGTGACAAGCTTTGCCTGACTGATCTCCTGCAATTTGAATCTCGACATGGCGTGGCTCCACTACAAATTTTTCCATGTACATGCCAGCATTACCAAAAGCAGCCTCTGCCTCAGCAGTAGCACTGTTCCAGGCATTCTCAAACTCCTCATCTGATTTGATAATTCGCATTCCACGACCACCGCCACCGGCAGTCGCTTTTATGATTACAGGATAACCAATTTCTACGGCTAGTTTTTTACCTTGCTCTGCCGACTCTAGTAAGCCATCAGATCCTGGCACAACCGGGACTCCGGCAGCTTTCATAGTATCTTTGGCAGAAGCCTTGTCTCCCATAGAGTTAATCATTTCAGGAGAAGCACCAATAAATTTGATGTCGTGCTCAGCACAAATACGAGAAAAATCTGCATTCTCTGATAAAAAACCGTAACCTGGGTGTATCGCGTCTGCATTGGTAATTTCGGCAGCAGCTATCAGGTTAGGAACTTTAAGGTAAGAGTCTTTACTAGCAGGGGGTCCAATGCATACCGCCTCGTCAGCAAAACGTACATGCAGGCTACTTTGGTCAGCAGTAGAGTACACTGCTACTGTTTTAATGCCCATTTCCTTGCAAGTACGAATAATTCGAAGAGCAATTTCGCCTCTATTTGCAATTAATATCTTATTAAACATAGAATATGTTTTCTTTGCTTATGGAATGATCGTGACTTCCTCAGAATAAATAGTATGAGGTAGTGTATTTAAACTAGTCTGCAATACAAAAAATAATACAGTCTTTTAATTAGGCTCTACCAAAAACAGAGGTTGGTCGTATTCTACGGGTGTAGCATTGTCAACCAACACCTTGACAATTGTCCCTGATACATCAGATTCAATCTCATTGAACAGTTTCATTGCTTCAATGATGCAAACAGTTTTTCCAGTCTCTACCGTATCGCCAATATTGACAAATGGAGGGGTTTCGGGGCTTGAAGACCTATAGAAAGTGCCAATCATTGGTGACTTTACAGTGATCAACTTTGACTCATCCACAGCATTGTTGTTCCCATTGCTTGTGGGTGCTTCTGTTGCAGTCGCCACACTATTCTCTGGTGCAACTACTTGTTGAGCTGCTGGAGTAGTGACTGCTGTAGGAGCAGCTACCAAAGTAGCTGGAGCCTCAGTTACATTTACCGGAGTGTTTCGCTTAATGCTAATCTTGAAGTCATCTGACTCGATATTTACTTCAGCAAGCCCCGACTTGGAAATAAAATCTATTAAATCTCTGATTTCTTTTGCTTTCATAAGTATTCTGTTTTTTATACTTAATGTGTATATTTCTTAAGAATCTGGTAATAAGTGTTTATATTCTTCCCGCTTTGCTATTTCCTGACCATCATACGCCCATTTAAGGTATACAGCTCCCCAGGTAAAACCTCCACCAAAAGCAGCCAATATAATATTGTCTCCTTTTTTAAGCTGAGGCTCATAGTTCCAAAAATTTAAAGGAAGCGTACCACTGGTAGTGTTTCCGTATTTGCTAATGGTCATCATTACTTTATCAGATTCCACCCCCTCGTCCAGTCCCATGCTTTTTGCTGTAGCATCTACAATGCGCATGTTTGCCTGGTGTGGATTTAACCAGTTTACATCAGCAGTAGTCAGATGATTACGTTTCATCAACTCTACAACTGAAGATCCCATGTTTGTTACGGCATGTTTAAACACATGCTTGCCTTCCTGATATACGAAATGTTCACGGTTTTCTACAGTTTCTTTGGTAGGTGGATGACGACTCCCACCAGCTTTTTGGTGCAAGTGTTTCCAGCCCGACCCATCAGACTGCAGCACTGCATCTTGTACTCCAACCCCACTATCATCGCCTTCTAACAAGACTGCACCAGCTCCATCACCAAAAATCACGCAGGTTGTACGATCAGTATAATCAATAATAGATGACATTTTATCGGCCCCCACCACTACTACTTTTTTATACATGCCAGTTTCTATAAACTGTGCTGCAGTAAACAGTGAGTATAAAAATCCTGAACAAGCTGCTTGTACGTCGTAATTAAAAGCTTTGGTGGCTCCTACTCCATCTGCTATAAGGTTGGCTGTAGCCGGAAAGACCATGTCAGGAGTGGTAGTGGCGCAAATAAGCAGGTCAATTTCTTCTGGTTTAGTATTCGTCTTTTCCAATAATCCCTGCACTGCTTTGACTCCCATGTGGGAAGTACCCAAGCCCTCTCCTTTAAGTATTCTTCTTGTTTTTATTCCTGTACGAGTAGTAATCCATTCATCATTGGTGTCTACCATCTTAGACAGTTCCTGATTGGTCAAGATATAGTCTGGAACATATCCTTGCACTCCGGTAATAGCAGCTCTTAATTTTGTCATGGCATTTTTTTGGATTAAGGGTGTATTCGTAAAAACAGGTATTTTTACTTCACTGATGATTCAACAATAAAACTTTCTCTGATTTCTTCAGTGATATTGCTTTCAGTGATTTGCTGTCCTAACAGGATCATATTTTTAATCGCAAGATCGTTTGATGCTCCATGTGCAACTATCACATTACCATTTACTCCTAAAATAGGGCTGGCTCCTACAACGTCTGAGTTAAAGTCATCAAAAAACTCATTACTAATTCCCAGCTTTTTTATAATATCAAACATTGACTCCGCCATTTTCACCACCACATTACCTACAAATCCATCACATACCAACACATCAGCTTTATCAAGAAAAATACCTCTGCCTTCTATATTTCCCACAAACTCGATATGCTTATGATTTGTCAATAACTTGTGAGCTTCTTTGACGGCCAAATTTCCCTTTTCCTCTTCTTCTCCAAGGTTTATAAGTCCTACTCTGGGAACAGGTATTTTTAATACATGCTGGCAGAACAAACTGCCTAATTGCGCAAATTGAGCTAATATATCGGGTTTGCAGTCTGTATTAGCACCTACATCTAGTATAATTCCTTTTTCACCACTTACTTTGGGTACATACGCCATAATGACCGGACGAATAATACCAGGGATCAATTGAACGCTAAACATAGCTCCAACCATCATAGCACCAGTATTTCCTGCGCTACAAAAAGCATCTACTTGTTTATTTTTAAGGAGGTTGTACCCAACAGAAATGCTGGACTTAGGCTTTTTTTGTAATGCTTTAATGGGATTTTCGCCCATTTCTATAAAATCGGGGGCATCTATAATTTCTATATTGGATGGGATGGGTTGGTTTTGTTGGGAAAAGGCAGTACGAACTGCCTCTTCTTGCCCAATCAAAACAATTTTAGTGTTCTTATTTACCTCTTCTGAGGCCAATAAGGATCCTTTAATAACAACATCAGGGGCAAAATCACCACCCATTGCATCTACTGCAACTCTCATATCCAGCTTTTGCATTTAAACCTGTAATAAGTTTACATAATATTATATTTTAATATTGTAAACTTTTTTGTAAAAGAAAAGAAAAAAGGATTTTAAGCGATAGGTTCGTAGTCTTCAACTATCATTTTACCACGATAGTAAAGGTTGCCGTCAACTACGTAGGCACGGTGGTACAAATGAGCCTCGCCAGTGTTTTGGCAAACAGCTATAGTACGCTCAGTTGCTTTATAGTGAGTTCTACGTTTGTTGCGTCGTTGTTTCGAAATTTTTCGTTTTGGATGTGCCATGACACTACTATTTTTTTAATGTTTTGAAAAAATTAAATCTAATTAATCTTTATTTTTTAGATTTTTAAGTGCTTGCCAACGAGGGTCTACATCGTCCTCTTCGTGGGCTTGCTTGGTACTATCAGATGATTTAGAACTATACACAAATGTAGAGTTTTCTTCGTCGTCTTCTATGTCTTCTAAACCCTCTTCTTGCTGAAACTTTGGATGCAGTTTTTTCATTGGAATAGCTAATCCAATGAATTCATACACATATTGGGCTATATTAATTGTTTGTTTGTCGCGATTGATGATTTCTATTTCATCTGTCAATGCTTCACTATGATCCCCAAATTTTAGAATGAGGCTTCTTTCTTCCTCAAAGGGAAAATCAAACAATTCAAGACTACGATCACACTCTAACTCAAGTTTACCCTGAATTTGAAAATCGAGCTTTAACAACGTTTCAGACTTTTCCAGGTCTAATAGTACATTAAATTCACCTTTTTGAACCAAACTGTTGGGAAAAGCAGTAAAAAAATCACTACGTGAATTAAACTCGTAGCGATGCTTTCCCAGAGCCATCTTAAATAACTCTATATTATAGTTTGCTATTTCTTTCACAGTTTATGCCTTGAAAATGAATGCGCAAATTTAGTCAGATAATTTTAATTAAAAAAAATATATGGGCTCATATAAATATTTTAGCTACCTATATGCCATCTCCCCACTGTTTTCTACTCAAACAACCACAATTATATACAGTCACTTGCGTCTTATGCCTGGTCAGTCATTTGTAGTTTTCGGTTCTTCACCACATCACAAGCAGTAAAAATTGCCTCTCGAAACGACGTCTCATCTGCCAGGTTTTTGCCTGCTATTTTATAAGCTGTGCCGTGGTCAGGAGAGGTTCTTACAAAAGGAAGCCCACAAGTATAATTTACCCCATCTGCAAAGGCCAAAGTTTTGAACGGTATCAACCCTTGATCGTGGTACATTGCCAACACTGCATCAAACTTTTTGTAGTCATGAGTACCAAAAAAACCATCTGCTGGATAAGGTCCAAATACGAGGTTTCCTTTCTTTTTCATTTCTATCACTGCTGGCTTAATAATTTGTTGTTCTTCATTACCCAACATTCCTTCTTCACCTGCGTGTGGGTTCAACCCTAGTACAGCTATTTTTGGCTTTTGAATATTAAAGTCTTTTTGTAATGTAGCTTGCAGTAAGGCCACCTTCGAAAACATCTTATCACGGGTGATGTGTTGACTTATTTCTGCCAATGGCACATGCCCGGTAAAAACCGCTACCTTCATAGAAGGAGATACCATCATCATGAGGCTTTCGGTAATGTTTGCCTGAGTAGTAAAGTATTCGGTGTGCCCCGGAAAGTCAAAATCAGGGCTTTGAATTGTATGTTTATTAATAGGGGCAGTGATTACTGCATCAATTAACCCTTGCTTTAAATCTTTAGTGGCCGCTTCGATCGACTCTAAGGCAAATTCACCGGCTTGTTGACTCACTTTTCCAGGTACTATTTCTGGGGTTTTCTGTTTGGTACAGTGCACCAAATTTGTTTTTTTAAAACTAATTTGGGTGACCCGATTTACCTGATTTATATACCAGCTGTCCAGCTTAAGTATTTTTCTATATTTAGATATTACCGCCATTGACCCATAAATCACGGGCGTACATATTTTCAGAATTCTTTTATTAGCAAGGGCTTTTAGTATTACCTCGGTACCTACACCATTGTAATCTCCCATGGTGATTCCAATGACCGGTTTATTGTCTTCTGCTGCCATAAAGCTTGCTTGTTTTTTAAATTTAGTGCTGGAAGAGTAAACCTCTCCCTATGTATTATATAGTTATTTTACCAGATTAGTCAAAAAGTGATACATTAAACGCACCCCCGAACCAGTTCCATTTTTACCTTTATAAGTTTGAGGCTTATGCAAATAGGCAGTGCCTGCAATGTCTAAGTGTATCCAAGGGTAATTGTCTACAAAATGCTCCAAAAACTTTCCTGCGATAATGGCTTGAGCCTCAGATATGCCCAAGTTATTTATATCAGCAATGTCTGACTCAAGCGGCTCGCCGTACTCTTCCCACAAAGGTAACTCTACCATACGCTCATAAGTCTGCTCACTACTATGGAGCAATTGACTCTTTATATCTCTATTGGCGGTACCTACCATTACCATGGCATGATTGCCTAAAGCCCGCACTGCTGATCCAGTAAGGGTAGCAAAGTCTAGCACCAATTGAGGCTTAAACCTGGCCGCATAAATCAAGGCATCTGCCAAGATTAGCCTTCCTTCAGCATCCGTATTCATTATTTCTACACTCTTGCCATTACTGTATGTAATCACATCACCTGGTGCAATCGCGTTTTGCCCTGGGCGATTGTCAGTAGCAGGTATCAAACCTATGACATACACAGGCGCGTTGTTTTTTGCCAAAGCATACAAACTGCCCACTACAGCAGCTGCCCCGCCCATGTCTGACTTCATAAAGTCCATAGAATTGCCAGTAGGTTTGAGCGATAACCCTCCTGTATCGTACACCACCCCTTTGCCTACCAAAATATAGGGATGCTCATTGATGGCATTGTCAGGTTTATGTGTCAATATATTAAAAGTAGGTGGATCAAGGCTTCCCTTATTTACTGTAAGTAAGCCTTCCATATTGTGGGCTTGTATTTGCGCTTTGTCAAATACCTCTACCTCAAAACCTGCCTCTTTACCCAGTTTTTTAATTTCTTCGCTTAGTTGTGGTGCCGTCAAATACACAAATGGCTCATTCACCAAATTACGCGCAGCAAAGGTTCCATGAACAGTGTTGTTCAACGCTGTTATTTTAGCTTCAGTCAATCCTTGCCCTGACAATGTCAATTGCACAAGCGGATGAAGTTTTCTGGGGTCTGATTTGTATTTCAAAAACTCATAAGTACTTAACAAAACACCCTCTGCCACGTCTAATACTGCTTCAGATGCAATATCACTTGTTACCGCGTTGGTTATTTGCAAATCGGATAAATCTTCACTGGCTAATATAGAGGCTATTTCGTGTCCTTTTTTTCTATAACTCTCTTTGAGGTAATAGGCAGCTTTGTTTTGTGGAGGACTATACAGCACAAAAGTATGGTGTGTAAACTGATTGAGATGAATCAGCTTGACCTGTTCTTTTTTTTCGTCTTTTACTTGTTTCTGAAGATACTGCCATACTTGCTCACTGGTACAATAAGACTGTGCCTGCTGAAGGTCTTGTACAATTACTACAAGGTTTTGACTTGCGTTAATATCTGAACGGTATAAAAGGTTTACTTGCATAAGTATTTGTCGATTTTGGGCTACAAATCTATAATATTTGTCTTGATTAAGCTAAATGAAGCAATGGTTTGCTTAGTTTTGTTTTTCGGATGCTTATCTGCCTTACCTGTTGTAAAGGCTTTTTCAAATAAGCATTTCAATTTAGTACTAATTATCAAATATGCATAATTTCGAATATGGTCAAGCCTAAAAAACACCTGGGACAACATTTTCTAACCGATTTATCGATTGCTGAACGCATTGTAAATCAGGTGCAACAGCACAATGGTTATAAAACTATAGTAGAAATAGGTGCTGGGACGGGAGTTTTGACCGATTTTTTGGTGAAATCTGACAATTTTCAGACTCATATAATAGAAATAGATACTGAGTCGGTAGAATATCTGCATAAGCACTACCCAACCTTGGTACCTTACATTACAGAAGGAGATTTTTTGAATATTGACTTGGGGGCGCTGTTTAAACAGCAATCTATAGGTATTATAGGCAACTTTCCTTACAATATTTCTTCTCAAATATTTTTTAAGGTACTCGACCACAGAGACCAAGTACAGGAAGTAGTCTGTATGCTACAAAAAGAGGTAGCCGAACGCATAGCTGCCCAACCAGGTAGTAAAACCTACGGCATACTAAGTGTACTACTGCAGGCATACTACCATATTAGCTATGACTTTACGGTTCCGCCCGATGTATTCAATCCTCCACCCAAGGTATACTCTGGGGTAATTTCTTTGCAAAGAAATAAGGTGAAAAAACTCGATTGCGATGAAAAACTCTTTAAGAGAATTGTAAAGCAGGGCTTTAACAATCGTAGAAAAACCCTGCGTAATGCTCTTAAGTCTATCCAATTACCCGACACACTCAAACCCAATGAAATGCTCAATAAAAGAGCAGAACAATTATCGGTAGCTCACTTTGTAGAACTTACCCAGCTTTGGGAAGCTACCTTGTAAAACCCTACTCTTTCAACAAATATTTTCGGCGTATATCATTGATTAAAAACTTTTTTTGGGCAGTAAAACTGTTTGGGTGCATCTGCTCAAAAAGGGTTTTCCACTCTTGCCAACGCGCATGTTCTTTTTCTTTGAACAAATTTTCGTCAATTTTTTTATTTTTTAAAAATTCTTCAAAATCCATTTTTGTAAGGTAATTATATAGTTAATCAAAATTATATACCCTGCATTAATTGTTCATTAAAACAATCTTTTCAGCTTACTATTCGTCAATATATCAAAATATATCTTTGTATAGTTATATTTAATATATTGCAGTAAATAACTATCGTTATATGATCACTAAGACAGGCATCTTCCTGTATTGCTTGCACTTTCAAGGTGTTGGGTAAATCCACCCCAAGTTTACCTGAAGTGTTTCACTTTATATATACAAAAAATAATATAGTTTAATAACATAGAAGTATTTATGACTACTAAGGAAAATATTTTAGTAATTGGCGCATGTGGACAATTAGGCACGGAGTTGACGGTTGCTTTAAGAAACATTTATGGTGAACACCATGTGGTGGCTACTGATATTCACTGTGCTGATCCTGCATTTAAAGAACAGGGTATTTTTGAAGAACTGAACGCAATGGATGGCAAAAAAATGGCTGAGTTGGTAAACAAATACCAAATTACTCAAATTTACCACCTGGCAGCAATGCTGTCTGCCAAAGGTGAACAAAACCCCTTGTTTGCCTGGAAACTCAACATGGAAAGCCTACTCAATGTATTGGAGATTGCCCGCGAAAAACAACTCAACAAAATATATTTTCCGAGTTCTATTGGGGTGTTTGGTTTTGATACTCCCAAACAAAATACTCCTCAACAAACCATCATCAACCCTACTACAGTGTATGGTATTAGTAAACAAGCCGGCGAACATTGGTGTAACTATTACTTCGACAAGTTTGGAGTAGATGCCCGTTGTTTGCGTTACCCTGGGTTGATTAGTTACAACGCTTTGCCAGGAGGAGGCACCACCGACTATGCTGTGGATATTTTTTATAAAGCCCTGGAAAACAATGCCTATGAGTGCTTCTTGTCTGAAGACACTTACCTACCTATGATGTATATGCCTGATGCTGTAAAAGGAACCTTGGATTTGATGCATGCTCCTGCCAATCAAATCAAGACACGTACAGGCTATAACCTGGCAGCTATCAGCTTTTCTCCTAAAGAAATCACTCAGGCTATTCAGAAGCATATTCCAGCGTTTACCATAAGTTATAAACCCGACGGACGCCAGCAAATAGCTGACTCTTGGCCAGATAGCATTGATGATACTCAATCGCGTCAGGATTGGGGATGGCAGCACCAATATAATTTGGCAACTATGGTAGAAGATATGCTGGTAAATCTCAAAAAAAAAGTAGTTTTGGCATAGTTGATTAGTAATAAGGTTTGCTACAAGCAAAATGTATATTTTTTAATGCTTGCAGCTTAAGGGAGCATACAAAAAATAAGCTACCCATTTCTGGCGATTTTTTTGTCCAAATACTTCGTTGCACCTTGCGGCCGTAGCGCTGCTACGCCCTTAAAATGCGCCTGGTCTTTGATCAAAACCATTCACCAAAACCTGGGAGACTATTTATTGCAAACTCCCTAACTTTTACTCTTCATTTTGACTATTTTCAAACATAAAAAAACAAACAATGGCTAGAACTGTTATCACAACTGCCGATGCACCTGCTCCAGTAGGACCTTACAACCAAGCAATTTTAGTAAATGGCACTTTGTATGTTTCAGGACAGGTAGCGCTGATAGATGGAAAAGTAATAGAGGGCAGCATAGAGGATGAAACCCACGCAGTAATGAAGAACCTTGGGGCAGTACTCAAAGCAGCTAATATGGACTATTCTAATATTGCCAAATGCTCTATTTTTGTAAAAGACCTGAATAACTTTGGTCGTATTAATGAAGTTTATGGTAGTTATTTTGGTGAAGATGCACCAGCCCGCGAAACGGTAGAGGTAAGCCGACTACCCAAGGATGTCAATGTGGAAATATCTTGCGTTGCCATACAATAGCGATAAAATAAGCATTGATAAGCTATTTGGGTGTTATTTGGAGTAGACAAAGGTATGAATTTTGTCGCAACAGAAGATAAGTACAGGTTCAAATCTATAGTTGATTTGCTTCTATCTATTTTCTCTTAATCTCTCATTAAAAACCCAAATAGCTTTTTAGTTTTTAATGAATTAATTATTATCTTGACAATACTAAGATTCCTGACTATTTATTATGAACTGACAGTTAAAATATTCTCACACATTATGAAACTTTTTCCCCGCCAAAGCTCTGTATTTGTCTCAGGGTATACTATTGATGAAATTGCACACAAGCTAGAGGCTGCCATTAAGCCTGCCAAGGTAAAAGAAGATGCTTTTTCTGAGCACTGGCTGTTACCTGCCCGTAGTTTGGAGCAAGACTATCCTTTTCGAGGAGCCATTCAAGAAGCTGGATTTCGCATTTCACGTAAAGTTACCTATCCAGAATCTTTTATGCCTGTAATTGACGGTAAAATTGAGTCCACCTCTAAAGGTTGTATTTTATTTATTGACTATACCCTGCTTAAAGGTACACGTTTTTTTATGTCGGTAGCTCTAGTGTTTAGTTTAATCCTAGGACTACTCTTGTTGTTTGCCGAACATAACTTATGGTATTTTTTGGCATCTTTAGGTTTTGTAGGCTTAGGTTATGCAGTTGCCTGGCTCAATTTTCAGCAAAAAGTAAAGATTTGTAAAGACTTGTTAGAAGAAGTACTGGAAAAAGAAGCTTAAATAACTCTACAAAATCATTCGCCACCAATCTATCATTATTTCAACTCTTTGTATTTTATTACTCTCTCCAAGAGAGTATCTAGTATTGAATACACTGTTCTTCCAATCTATCATTTCTTTTGCTCTATTAAATTCTGCCTCCTCCTACTCATCACTACCAGAGTGATTCAAATAGTCAACACTGTTTTTCTTTTACAAAACTATCCAAACTTGTATATTAGTAGAGATTCACCTAGTACTGAGCCATAATTAAATACATGTCATTAGCTTATTTTTAGTTTATAACCAATTTCACCAATATGCATCGGTACCCAAGACTTGCTGCTGCTTATAAGAAGTTACCTCCACTTTTTTATGAGTGAATTAATATTTAAGCTCCTATTTGGACACTGTTATTTATCAGGGCTCTAACCCTGATATAAAAAGCTGGAAGGTGAACACTAGTACCTCAAACACTAAACACCTAACCCATTAGCTAAAGCAGAGCTCGGCACAGTAGAACTGTAGCCTCGGTTATTTCGGCGATTTTTGCCCACTAACTTTACTTAAAAAAAACTTGCGTAGCTAAGGCTATGCGCGATTTTTGAAGTGCGTCAGAAAACAAAACTCATCCCAAATAATAGGGCATTTACTTAATGTTTAAGGTACTAGGTAAACTGTTTAAATATCGATCAAATCATAGGAATGACTTCCTACTATGAATTAAAGCAAAGAACCATTGATAAAAATAACAAATAACCTGATTCTCCATGAAATTGGTATCAGTGACAACCCTACCTTATTACGCCTGATGCACCATGTGTATCCGCAGGCTTACCAACACCTTTGGAAAGACCAGGGTACACACTATATAAATACTATTTATGGACTGGAAAACTTCCAACAGGAACTACAAGACCCTGACTCTTTGTATTGTTTTGTAGTGTATGATGAAACAATAGTAGGCATATTACGCTTGCTAGACAACGCTTCTTTAGTTGATTTACCAAACGAACCTGCTACCAAGTTACACCGAATCTATATAGACAATAATGTAAGGGGAAAAGGTATAGGTAAAGCCCTCATAGACTGGACCACCCAAAGGGCAGCAAAACAAGGGCACACTATAGTATGGTTAGAAGCTATGGACACACAAGAGGTAGCCATTGGCTTTTACGAAAAACAAGGGTTTAGTATTTCAGGTAAAGGTAGGCTAGAACTTGATTTATTGTACCCTCACCTTAGGGGAATGTATAGAATGTGGAAACACGCCATTAAGATTATATAATGGGTGAATACTTGAAAACTGAAACGTAGGAAAAACCCAAATATTATCAATTAGCATATTCTTAACAAAGTATAAAAAGTACCTTTACACATTCTTTTTAAGCATATAATGGTATAATTATAACCAAAAACACACATTTATTAATAATACTAACAAATTTTCACCCCACTTATACTTCTGTGCACCACCAAATATTATCTACCTGAACGACCAAAAACATAATAAACAGAGCATTAACTAATATTTTAAACCAATAAAAGCTAAATTTACCAAATTTTATTACGCAGTAAGACACCTAAATATTCTCAGTAAAACAACTTTTACCTTCAAACCTTACAAACGTGCATTTAAATATTTTTTTAGACTAAAAAGACGTTTACTTTCTGCAACCTTTAAGTATACAAGGGAGTATAAAAGACAGAATGTATTAATAATTGATTTAATTAATTTTTTACAAATCGCGAATACCAATATGACGAACGAACTGAATAACAAGTGGACAGTATTATCAAATGAAGAAATGAATCAGGTAAAAGGAGGAATGGATGGAGAAGACCCAACGGCCTTTGCTCAACAAAACCCTGATGCTTTCATGGATTTGTGGCAAAATGATCCTCAAAAAATGGCACATTGGTATCAAGAAGCAGGCTATAGCCGTCGCCAGATGGTACGCCATTTAAGACGATTTATGCGTCGCTATGGTCGTTGCTAAACAACAAAACAAACGCTTGAAGATATATCACCTCACAATTTTTGTGAGGTTTTTTTGTGTCCATTCCTAAGGGGAAAACAATGCTAGAGTAGAGGCATCAGCTTAATCTAAACCCCATCACCAACATATCGTCCATTTGTTCAAACCCACCCGCTTTCATCCAATCATTGATGGTTTCCTCTACCTGACGGCGTTGCTCTTGCATGGAAAGTTCTGAAATATAAAAAATCAACTCTTGCATCCGCGATCGTAAAAACTTTTTACCCCGATCGCCCCCAAACTGGTCGCGGTAACCATCAGTATACAAATAACACATCACTGACGCATCAGCATAAGAAATGGTATGGGCGGTGAACCCTTCCTGAAACTTGGGCATATCGCCCCCTACCGAAGTATGATCAGGCGCTACCCGGGTGCGTTCGCCGTCTTTTACGTATACCAAGGCACTGTTGGCACCTGCATACTCAATGGTTTTTGCTATAGGGTCTATCACGCACAACGAGATATCCATGCCATCGGTATTTTCGCTTACTTCCTGATTCAATACTTTACGTACTCCTTTATGGAGCTTGTTTAAAATTTTATCGGGTTGGGTAATCTGCCTTGCCTTGACCAAATCGTTGAGCAAATCGTTGCCAATCATACTCATAAAAGCTCCTGGCACCCCGTGTCCAGTGCAATCTGAGGCAGAGATTACATATTTACTATGCCCAGAATCTTCGTCTTTTACAGCCGCAAACCAATAAAAATCGCCACTGACAATGTCACGAGGCTGGTAAAAAATAAAATGCTCAGGAATTGCCGCCGAAATCTCCTCAGATAAGGGCAGAATGGCAGTTTGTATTTTGCGGGCATAGTTGATGCTATCACGAATGTCTTTATGCTGTTGCTCCAACATATCACGTTGGGCAAGTATTTCTTCGGTTTTCACTTCTATTTCTTGCTTTTGCAACAACAACACCTGGTTGGTGCGTTGCTTACGTTGGTTGCTCTGGTAAAGCACCATTGCCAACATAATCAACAATAAAGCACCAAAAGTAATGGCAGCAATCAGGTTATTTCTTTGTTGTAATAGTGCTTTATTTTTAATATCCTCATTTTTTAAATACTTGTTTTCCTGCTCTTTTTTTTCACCTTTATACTTAGCCTCCATTTCTGCAATTTGCTGAGACTTTTTAGTATTAAAAACACTGTCATTAAAAGCTTTATATTGCTGAAAATAATCCAGCGATGCTTTATAATCGCCTGCTTGTTGGTAAACATTAGATAGGGAAAGTGTAATTTCAATTATACGATGCTTTGCTTTTATACTTTTTGCAATTTTTAAAGCTTCTTTTCCATTTTTATAAGCATTTTTATAATCGCCTTTAGCAGCATAAGCCTCGGCTAAATACTGTAAAGGGTACGTCTGATTTTTTTTTAAGTTAAGCTGCTTATAAATAGCTAGTGCCTGACCTTGATTAACAATAGCTTTATTAAATTTTTGCTGCTTTGCAAAAACATAACCTATATTAGATAAAGCAATAGCAACACCTCTCTGGTCATTCAGTTTTTCTTTAATTCTCTTATATAAATTGTAATAATAAAGAGCAGTATCTGGCTTATTTGAATCAGCGTATACATTTCCCAAATTATTATAATCAATCGCCAAACTCTTTTCACTATTTAGCAGCTTATGAATTTTTAATGCCTTTTTATGATAATTTAATGACTGATCATAATTCCGTTGTTTATAGTACAGCATTCCTATACTTGCCGCAGTATTAGCAATCCCTCGTTCATTTTCTAATGCCTCATATATTTTTATTGCCTTCAAGAAGTAATCAAGAGACCTAGGGAAATCACCCGTATTCCTATAGCCAATGCCAAACTCCCGTAAACTCTCCGCTAACCCAATAGAATCTTTTAACTTTCCCCACCTAGTGTAAGCCTTCTCTTGGTGTAAAATAGCCTCATTATATTTCCCTAAAATCCTGTATACTCTTCCTTGGTTAAAATAGGAAAAAGCTACCCCCTTTAGGAAATTAAGTTTTTCTGATAAAGTTACTGCTCTTTGCCCATATAACAACGCATTCTTAGAGTCGTTTGCACGGCACAAATAACACAACCTATTCAACACATTTACTTTATTGGTATCATCAGGGAGGGTCTGGAGAAGTTGGAGCAGGCTGTCTTTCTCGGCAGGGCGCTGAGAAAAAACTGGTGAAGTAAAAAAACATACTAGTAGCCACCACCTAAGCCCCCAAAGGGTTAGTTTTTGTAAAAGTAATGGTGGGCTACAGTAATGATTTACCATAAAATAGATTATAAATTTGTATAGATAACTGCAGTAATATAAAAAAATTGTTACTAAAAATAAAGTATTTCGCAGATGTGGTGCCAACCCTGACTTTTACCAAGGAACATGTTCAAAATAAGTGTCGAGATTGAGGGCGTATACTCGAGGCTGGCTGAGGCACTTTTTGCAGTCGTAGCCATAGCTACGGACAATAAAAGCTCATAGTCCCGGCGGAACTGCCGGGGTAACGAAAGTCAGTAAAGAGAACCGCAGAACGAAGTTCAAGCTCTGCGAAGCTAATATGTTCTAAACCGGACAGCTTCAAAGTCCCGATTTCTTATCGGGGTTATTGTTGAGGGCTATGCCCGAAATCCCGTTTACGGGGCGATCACGTTCCTAAGTTGTTTGTTTAGTCATTAAAAAAATCGCGCAGGGTTGGATGAGAAGCTTGAGGAACTATCGCAATAAGGGAGTAGGTGATTAAAACTCTTCTTTTTTTTTGTTTAATTTAAACTTCTTCACGTAATTATTAAAGCTGTAAACTACAACATACAAACTACAGTGGATTGTTACAGCCTAACTATTCATTCATTACTAAACCAATCATTTATGGCAAACAAAAATGCGCTGTTAATCATTGATGCTCAATATGACTTTTGCCACCCTAATGGAGCACTTTATGTGCCTGGTGCCGAAAAAGACATGGAGCGTTTAAGCAAGCTTATCAACGATCAAGCCGACAAGGTAGACCATATTTGTGTTACATTAGATTCTCATCCAGTCAATGACATTTCTCATCCTGGGTTTTGGCAAGACAAAGGTGGCAACCCTCCGGCTCCTTTTAGTATCATTGGCCTCAAAGATGCTCAAGAAGGCAAGTGGACACCTCGGTTTTACCCCGAAAAAGTGCTTAAATACCTGCAAGACTTAGAGGCACAGGGAGAGTTTCCCCATTGTATTTGGCCAGAGCATTGTTTGATAGGCTCTAAAGGAAGTGCCTTGGATGACAATCTCATGAATGCCTTAAAACACTGGACAAGACGTGGTAAGTTTTATCAGGCAGTAACCAAAGGTACTTATCCATTAACCGAGCATTTTGGAATTTTTATGGCACAAATTCCGGTAGCTGACCGCCCCGAAACTCAACTTAACCAGAGTTTGGTCAAAACATTGGAAAACTTTCAGAATGTATATGTGGCGGGTCAGGCACGTTCACACTGCGTAGCTACCAGCATAAAACAAGCTTTGGACTATGCTCCCGGTTTAGCCGACAAAATGATCATTATTGAAGACTGTATGTCAGACGTACCCAACATGGGACATTTGGGTGACCCTATTTATGATGAAGCCAAAAAACGTGGATTACGTTTTGTAAAATCTGACCAGGTGCAATTATAAACAGTTACACATACTATAAAACCTACAATTATGAGCGATTTTGATGCAATAGATTTTAATCTCAATTTTAATAATTTCAACCCTGATGAGGTACAGGTTGACGAAACTATCAATGCAGTATTCATTATAGATATTTCACCTTCTATAGCTTCTTATGAGAAAGACCTAAATCACGCTTTCAACGATTTTACCCAAACCATGCAAAAGTCGCACGTGGCAGACCAATTGATGGTATCGGTTATAGAGTTTAACAATGATGTACACGTAAAAAGTGGTTTTCAACCCATTAAGAGTATTCCCACTATTAAGTTTAAGCCCTCAGGCGTAGGCACAGCTTTATATGATGCCACAGCTCAGGGGTTAAAAATGGCTATGGATTACCGCGAAAACCTGGAAGCGTCTGGAGTGATGACTAAAACATTGTTGTTTATCATTACTGATGGAATGGACAATAGCTCTAATACACCTGCCAAAACCGTAAAAACCAAAATAAATGAGGTAATTGCTGAAGAACAAAATGCTTTTTCATTTACCACTATTTTATTTGGGGTGGGTAATGCTGCACAGTTTGAACAAGCCCAAAAAGAAATGGGCGTACAACATTTGGCAAAAGTAGGGACATCAGGAGATGAAATAAGAAAGATGATTAACTTTATCAGTCAATCTATTAGTAGCACCGCCAACAACACACAAATTACTTTTTAGATCATTCCCAAAATAAAAAAACCGAAGCGCTCGCTTCGGTTTTTTTATTAATATATTCAAAATGATTCAGACAAACTACTTCTTGTCTTTATCACCGTCTACCTCTTCATAATCAACGTCTGTAACATCGTCTTTGCCGTTACCGTTGGCATTGGCATTTGGATCACCTCCACCAGGATTACCAGCATCAGCACCAGGTTGTTCTTGTTGTGCCTGATACATTTCCTGAGAAGCAGCCGACCAAGCATCATTCAGAGCCTTGGTAGCCAAGTCAATCCCGCCAATGTCTTGAGCCTCATGTGCTTTTTTCAAGTCTGCCAAAGCAGTTTCTATAGGCGCTTTTTTATCCGCTGAAATTTTGTCACCAAATTCAGTCAATTGTTTCTGAGTTTGGAAAATCAATGAGTCAGCCGCGTTCATTTTATCAATTTTTTCACGCTCTTCTTTGTCAGTAGACTCATTGGCTTGTGCCTCTGCACGCATTCTTTCAATCTCTTCCTGAGAAAGTCCTGAAGAAGCTTCAATACGAATACGTTGCTCTTTGCCTGTACCTTGATCTTTAGCCGATACATTTAAAATACCATTGGCGTCAATATCAAAGGTTACTTCTATTTTAGGTACTCCACGAGGAGCCGGAGGAATATCACCTAAGTGAAAACGTCCAATTGATTTGTTGTCTTTTGCCAATGGGCGCTCACCTTGTAATACATGAATGTCTACAGAAGGTTGATTGTCGGCCGCTGTAGAGAATGTTTCAGATTTTTTGGTAGGAATAGTCGTATTTGACTCAATCAATTTAGTAAATACACCATTCAAAGTTTCAATACCTAAAGAAAGAGGCGTAACATCTAGTAATAGTACATCTTTTACATCTCCTGTTAAAACTCCCCCTTGGATAGCTGCACCTACTGCCACCACTTCGTCAGGGTTTACTCCTTTTGAAGGTTTTTTACCAAAAAACTTCTCAACTTCTTCCTGAATTTTTGGAATACGGGTAGATCCCCCAACCAAAATTACTTCATCAATATCAGATGCACTCAAGCCAGCGTCTTTCATAGCCTCTTTACAAGGCTCCAAAGTACCACGAATCAAGTCATCAGTTAATTGTTCAAACTTAGAACGGCTCAACTGACGTACCAAGTGCTTAGGCACACCATCTACTGGCATAATATAAGGCAAGTTAATATCAGTAGAAGTAGAGCTTGATAATTCAATTTTGGCTTTTTCTGCTGCATCTTTCAAACGCTGCAGAGCCATAGGGTCTTTTCTAAGGTCAAGTCCTTCGTCTTTCTGAAACTCTTCTGCCAACCAGTCAATTACCCTTTCGTCAAAGTTGTCACCACCTAAGTGTACATCACCATTGGTAGATTTTACTTCAAAAACACCGTCGCCTAACTCAAGGATAGAAATATCAAATGTACCTCCACCTAAGTCAAACACCGCAATTTTCATATCTCTGTCGCGCTTGTCCATACCATAAGCCAATGCCGCAGCAGTAGGCTCATTGATAATACGCTTTACTTCTAAACCAGCAATTTGTCCAGCTTCTTTGGTTGCCTGACGCTCTGCATCATTGAAATAAGCAGGTACTGTAATAACAGCTTCTGTTACTTCTGTTCCCAGGTAATCTTCTGCTGTTTGCTTCATTTTTTGCAAAGTCATTGCAGAAATCTCCTGAGGAGTATATAAACGGTCACCAATGCGGATACGGGGAGTATCGTTTGCACCGCTTTCTACTTTGTAAGGTACACGTCCTACTTCATTGCTTACCTCCTGATAACGTTTACCCATAAAGCGTTTGATAGAGTAAACTGTGTTCTGAGGGTTTGTAATAGATTGACGCTTTGCCGGATCACCTACTTTTCGCTCACCTTTACCCTGATCCAAAAACGCGACAATAGAAGGGGTTGTACGTCTTCCTTCACTATTTTGGATTACTACCGGCTCAGAGCCTTCCATCACAGCTACACAGGAGTTGGTAGTACCTAAGTCAATACCTATGATCTTTCCCATTTTATTAGTAATTATATTTTAGAGTAATTTTTTTTGTGATTTTGATTTAAAACCAGGCTATGATGGTAGTGATAGTTATAGATTATATCTGTATGCCCATCATCCACTTCCTAAGTTTACACTTGGGTATTGATCAATGCTTGTGCCAAGCCCCCAGAAGCTAAAAAACGTGTCAAAATGACATTTTTAACCACACAAATTACCCATAAAACACGGCAAATTCGGACATATTGAACTAGTGTAGCACATCTGGCTCTTCAAAATACGCCAAAATAGGTCTATACCCAATACCGCTAATGTTTCACCCTCAAGCTGTCAGGATCGAACAAAAAAAGTCAGGCAGTGTACGCCTGACTTCCCTATACAATGACAATATCACAATAAGTTTAAAGCGATGTAGCCACTTTTAGCGTAGCAATAATCAGCTCTTGCCCTCTCAAGGCGTATATAAAGATTTTATCTGTTTTTTTCTTATGATCATACAACCTACCATATACTTCTGAGATGTTCATGTTATATACAGGTTTTTTATCAATGGCCAGTATCTGATCTCCTTTTTTCAACCCTGCCTTCATTGCAGGCGAGTCTTCACGCATTTGTGCAATATAAAAAGTTTTGTACGCAGGAGCTTTGGCTATAATTTCCATTCCCAGTCTATTATAATCAAAGGGATCTTTGAAGTGGCGGTTGGGTCTAACAATCAAACGCTTATTGGGATAGTCTATAATAGTATGAAAACGTTTGATAATGCCCAACCCTATGTTACCATTTCTGGGAGTAAAAGCTTTCATAGAAACATAGGACGACGAGTCGGGAAATGAAGTAACCACCTGGGGTAAAGTATATTTTCCTAATTGTATTTGCTTTAGCTTACCCAGCTTACCTATAAGGTTGCCACTCAAAGTTGCCCCCAAATGAGCTTTGATCGTTTTTGCGGGAAGGCTTATACCAGGGCTGGAGTTTTGATACAATAGTAAAGCATGTCCTGCTCCTGTATCAAACACCAACCTTACTGGTGCCGCCTGTTTGTGCTGCTCACACCATACTTTTGCCTCTAATATTGGTTTTTTAGCCTCTATCCTGATAGGCAACACTTCATGTTTTTTCTTTTTGCGGTAGTTAAAACGTTCAGGGTTGTAAAGTGTAATCTTATGGTAATCATAATTAATTTTTACAATAAACTTGCTGAACAAGTCGTAGCCAATAATGCCATGAATAGGAATACCAGCATACCCTGAAAGGTTGAGTACATCTTCTTCCAGTACAATGACATATTGCTTGAGGGCTACTATATGCTTGAATATTTTTATAGATTCAATGTTTGATACATGTGCCTTAAGCCGATTTTGACTTGATACTCCAGCTACTTTAAGTTTTCGGAACATAGGCAAATCTAAGGCTAAAGCTACCGAAGGGTCAGTAATAAGGGTACTGCCCACACCGGTATCAAGGATAAAATTAAAAGGTTTGGAACCATTAATTTGGACAGGAATTATAATCAGGTTATTGTATTGAGTGAAACTTCTTTTGAGTTTTTTGCGGTGGGGCTTTTTAAACTGAAACCCTTGATAATTTTGGGCTTGAATAAATTCTCCTGACAATAACACAACCAAAAGCCCAAAGATTCGCACGTAGTTCGTAATGCTCATAGACTTAAAATAGGGTGATAATATGATAAATATAAGGTTTTATGGTAAAAAAACAAGCATAACCCCACTAAATTACTTCCCTCAAATACAATTGTACCACTTATAGGTATCTTTGTAAATACTATCATACCGTTTATTGATTGTACTTTGAAGGCTTGGGTATTTGGATATGCTTACTTTGTTGGTGTTCTTATGACGCAACAGAGAGCAACCACCCCCTATATAAACCTTGGGTTAAAGTGTAAACAACGCACCTATACTTATTATAAACCCCTAATCATCAACCCTTTATACAGAGTGTTATTTTCTTGTTAATCTATTGGAGGTAAAAACGACGAGTAACAACTGAATGATTAAAAACCACCTTTACAATTAACACTTGATTTGCCCAACTGGCCAAAGGCAAATGCACACTGTATACAGTTTGATTCTTAATGGCATCTTTTACCAATACTAACCTGCCTACCGAATCATATACTCTAATGGCTAAATTACCAACCTGGGGCAAATCTATTTTTATGCTTAATCGATGATTATTGGCTGGTGTCAATTGTAGTCCCTGTTCCAGGGTTTCATTCAATGAGCTAGTATATTGCCATATCTGCTTTTCACTTGACCCACCACTTCCTAATCCTACATAACCTTTATTGCCTAAAGCAAAACTTATTGCTTGAGTTCTACCCTCTATATCTATATCTGCCTTTTTTGTCCAACTATCATTGACCACATCATACTCCCATAAGTCATTAGTAAAACTTCCTGTAGCAATATAGGCTTTGTTATCTATTACAAAAGAAGTGGCAGATATTCGCTCTCCCCCAGGAAACTGTCCCTTTTTAGTCCATTCATCTTTTGCAGGGTCATATTCCCATACATCATCTTTAAACCCCAAAAAGCCCAAGTTGCCAGTAGTTATATACCCTTTGTCATTCAAAACAAAACTTACTGCATTACTTCTTTTGCCATTAGGCAAATCGGCACGTTGTTTCCACTGATCGTTTCCAGGGTCATATTCCCACAAGTCATTTAAATATTGGCTTCCGTTATAACCTGTACTTACATAAGCCTTGTCATTAATCACAAAAGATACCCCACCAGACCTAACACTTCCTGTAAAACTATTTTTAGCTTGCCAAATGTTGGCGGTAGGATCATAAGCCCAAATATCACTTTTGTAAGTAGCACTAAAACCTAAACCTACATACCCCTTGTTACCTACAGAAAACCCAATAGCCCCTGAGCGACTCCCTCCAGCAAAGTTAGCCTTTTGAGTCCACTCATCTAATTCAGGATTATACTCCCACATAGCATCAGTAAGTTCACTAAACTTATCTACCCCTGTACCTATATAAGCTTTATTGTCAAGTACAAAACTTACAGCCAATGTGCCCAAGTTTCCTGGAAAATCAGCTTTTCTCACCCACTTTCCTTGTGCTGTTAAAAAAAGTGTGTTAAAAACAAAAACAAGGGTTAGCCCTAAAAACCACCCTTGTCTTTGCCAAAAATCGCGATATGTCATTTCTGGTATATAATAATTATAAATTTTTCAATAAAAAGTTAGTCATCATAGTATATAAATGTGGACGAGCATTTTGGCTAAAAATACTATGGGTACGATTAGGGTAATAAAAAGACTGAAACTGTTTACCTGCTTTAATAAGCGCATTTTGCAACTCTACCGCATTCTGAAAATGAACGTTATCATCGCCTGTGCCATGCACCAGTAAATAGTTGCCCTTAAGTTTATTGACATGGTTCAACGGAGAATTTTTATCATACCCTTCAGCATTGTCCTGTGGGCGTTGCAAAAATCTCTCAGTATAAATCGTATCATAAAAACGCCAGGTAGACACAGGGGCTACTGCAATAGCTGTCTTAAATACATCAGCTCCTTTCATCAAACATAAAGAAGACATATAACCACCATAGCTCCAGCCCCAGATACCTATTCGGCTGGCATCTACATAAGGCTGTTTTGCTAAGTATTTAGCCGCTTCTATTTGGTCAATGGTTTCATAATAACCCAATTGTTTGTAGGTCACGTGCTTAAAGGCTCTCCCCCTACCACCAGTACCACGGTTGTCTACACACACGACCATATAGCCTTTGCTTGCCAATAACTGATACCAAAAAAAGTTGTACGCGTCCCAACTATCGGTTACTTGTTGCGAGCCTGGCCCTCCATATACAAACATGAGCACTGGATACTTTTTATTTTTATCAAAGTTGTGGGGCTTTATCATCCAGCCATTTAACGATACATTTTCAGAAGTTTTGAGCGTAAAAAACTCTTTATAACTAATCTGATAATTCTCTAAGCGTTTTTTCAGGCGTTTATTTTCCTCCAATACCTGTAGCAACTTACCTGAAGGCGCTTCATGCAAACTCACTCTTGTAGGCATAGCAGCTGCATTGTAGGTATCAATATAGTATTTAAAGTCAGAGCTAAAATTAATTCGGTGGGTACCTTTGTCCTTGGTCATACGCACCTTTTTTCTTCCCTTCATATCAATTCGGTATAAATGTCGCTCCAAGGGTGATACTTCAGTAGAAGTAAAATATAAAAGCTTGCGTTTTTCATCAATACCAGCCAAATTTCTCACTTCCCAATTACCTTTAGTGATCTGACGAACTAATTTGCCATTGAGCTTATATAAATAAACGTGCTTATATCCATCTCTTTCGCTAGTATGAATAAATTCTTTTCCATTTTTCAAATACGTCAGGTCATCTGTAAAATCTACATCCACATAAGTTTTACTTTCTTCGGTAAGTATTACCTGAGTTTTACCAGTGCTGGCATTGGCATGCAACAATTCAAGTTTGTTTTGTAAACGGTTTAAACGTCTTATAGACAATAGTTCAGGGTTTTGAGTCCATCTAAGGCGGGGTATATACATATCCTGCTCAGCGCCTATATCCATTTTCATGCTTTTGGCAGTAGCCACATTGTACACCAATATTTGTATGGTAGAGTTGTCTTCGCCTGCTTTAGGATACTTAAATCTATAATCTATAGCATAAGGTTGTTTTTGCCCTCCCCAACGCTGCATATTATACTCTTTCACCTTACTTTCGTCAAATTTATAAAAAGCAATCCTTTTGCTGTCGGGTGACCAAAAAAATGCTTTACTAAATGAAAACTCCTCTTCATATACCCAATCAGCATTTCCATTAATAATATGGTTCCACTGACCATCGTTGGTAATTTGCGTTTCTTTTTTAGTTGCAAGATCCACCACAAACAGGTTGTTATCACGTACAAAAGCTACTTTACTACCATCAGGCGAAAAACTAGCGTGCAACTGTTTTCCAGGCTGATTGGTGAGTTTGTCTAGTTTTTTGGTACTAATGTCGTATACATAATAATATGATTTAGACGAACGACGATAAATTGCCTCGGTCTGAGTAGCCAATAACAACTTATCTTCTCGGGCACTTAGACCATATGCATCAAAACGTAGCGACTCCCCCTCAAACAGTGTGGCCACTGCCTTACGGGTATTGATATCAAATTTGACGACTTTGTTTCCCTGGCGGGTGGTATAGTATCGACCATTCTTCATCCAGTTTACTCCTCTTACCCCTCGCGCAAAAAACTTAAACTGCCAAACATCTTCGACAGTGACAACCTTTTTTTGCTGTGCCTGGACATCTAACATCGGCAAGAGTACCCCTACCATTATCCACCAACATAATATATTGTATAATCTTCGCATAATTCTATACTTTAATCTTCTTAGTTACATTTTTCATAGTCGATTTAGAACATTTCGCCGACTTATTTGTAAAACAAATATAAAATCTTTTAACCAAAAACACAGTTTTACGTTTGAGTCATCAAGGTTATACATAATATTTTTACGAACATTACAAAATGCACCTATCATAATGAATAAATTTTTATACACCCTCTACTCTCACAAACTTGTTATAATAGGTTTGTGCAGTATTATAGCACTGGGAACCTCATCTACTACCTTTGCCCAAGGTTACTCATCAGCAGTAAAAAGTTATTTTAAAGAAATAGCTGTAGGTAGTGAGTTTGGAAAAGGCCGCAAAATTGTGAAGTGGACAAAAGATATGAAAATTTTTGTGATGGGTGAAAAAATACCCGCGCTGGAAACTGAACTCAACAAAATTATTGGGGAACTTAATCAACTGATACGCCCCGTCAGAATGCAACGAGTTTTTAGTAAAGCTCAAGCCAATTTTTTCATCTTTTTCGGCTCATCTAATGACTACACCAACAAAATAGAACCCAACGCCCGAAAATACGCCAACCGAAACCTTGCTTTGTTTTATGTATATTTTACCCCACAAAACAGCATAGATAAAGGCAGCATGTATGTAAACACCAGTCTGATGAAAGCCCCTGACACCCGCAAGCATCTATTAAGAGAAGAACTTACTCAAGCATTGGGATTAATGAATGACTCACACAAATACACTGAGAGTATTTTTTATCAAAAATTTTCGCGTGCTACCCAGTATACCTCTATTGATAAAAAACTTATACAAATTCTATACAGCAATAAAATTCGCCCCGGAATGAGCAAAACTCAGGTAGAACAAATACTTGCCACTCTATAACAACTTTTCATTCGAATAGTACAAAAACTCTAAAAACATCAATTATTGGTTTCGTAGAACAATTAAGTAAGTTCGTCGAAATAAAGGCAGAGCTTTGAGCTTTTTGACAACTCTACCAAATGGTTTTGCGTCATTACCCTAAAATTTATGAAAAAGAGTTTTCACGATCTTATTACCACTCATACAATACCTGTGTTGGTAGATTTTTACGCTGACTGGTGTGCTCCTTGCCAAACAATGGCTCCTGTATTAAAAGCACTTGCGACTGAGTTGGATAGTAAAATTAAAATCATAAAAATTGATGTAGAAAAAAATCAACCCATTGTTCAGAAATACCAGGTACAAAACATTCCTGCGTTTATATTGTTTTATCAAGGGAATGCGCTTTGGAGACAGTCAGGGGCAATGTCTATGGATGATTTGAAACATCGGATTGAACAAATATTGACTAAAAAATAATCATATTAGAATAATCACATAAACAACTTGAATTATGAAAAAACAATTCCTATTTCTGTTTTTCTTTGCATTTTTCTTGGCTGCCTCGACACAAATTCAGGCGCAGAGCCGTATAGTTAGCGGCACAGTAAAAGACATGGAAGGCAACGCCCTTTCTGGTATTACTGTCATGATCAAAGGAACTACCATTGGCGTTTCTACTAATAATAGTGGTCAATATAAGATCAAAGCTGGCGCAGGTTCGGTATTGGTATTTTCTAAACGAAAATTTATCAAAGAAGAAATAAATTCGGGATCAGGTGGTACTATTGATGTAACATTATATCCTGATACCCGTAAAGGAAAACGCAAAAGAAAAAGAGCCCTGAAGAAGAAAAAGTAAGGGAGAAAAAAATAAGGTAATAAAATTAACTTCATTACCTTTCATTCTTCTAAATTTGCGACCTATTTATTAAACCATATTTTTTAAACAATTTAAATCTCATAAACAATGACAAAATCATTGACTAAACTTTTTTCACTAATCGCAGTAGCAAGTGTTGTATTTTTTAGTAGCTGTAAAAAAAGCGAGGATGCGACAGTAACCGCTCCAACCGCTACCTTGGCAGATGCCAGTACAGCCACTAACCCTAGTTACGAAAAAGGCGATAAAATTACTTATAAATTAACTGCTGCTCTTCCTGGTGGTTACAAAGCTGGAAGTGGTAAAAAAACTGTAGGTGGTGTTGATGCTCCATTTACTTTGAGTGGAATAAACGCTGGTGACACAGCTGTCTCGGCTACTTTTACTGTAGATGTAACCGAAGATGCTGGTCAAGAGGTAACTGTATCTGTTACTTTGATAGATAACAGCGACCAAAATGTAACCGCAGAAGCCAAATATACTGTAGCCGCAGTTGGACAAGGTGGTGGTGGAGCTGCTCCATTATTGAGTGGTACAGCTACTGTTTCATTAGGAGCAGAAACTGCTACTTTTGGTAGTTACTTAGCTACTTCTAAAGCTGGTGTATTCAAATCTTCTGAAGCTCAGGCAAACCAAGCAGATATTGATATTACTTTTGGTGTAGGTAACACTGGTGGACCATCTTTGATTTCTCCTGATGCTCGTGTAAGTTCAGGTCTAAACGCTGGTAACCCTGCAATGACTGCTACAAGAACTACATTTTTTAAGGCTGAGTCGAGTGGACCTTCTGATTTAGGAGCTGTAACCGCATTAAATGTAGAAAACAACATTACTAAGTCTACAAGCAAGTCAGTTCAAATTGCTGTGGGTAGCGTGTATAGTTTTGTGCAAGATGGTGCTACTGGTAAAAAAGGTTACATCAAAGTAGATGAAATCTCTGGAACTGGTACTGCCCGTGTAGCTAAAATCACTTTTGTAGTTCAAAAATAATTTAAATCTACAAGTAAAATTATAATCAAATAAAAAAGCACCTTCTTGATCAAGAAGGTGCTTTTTTTGTGGGCATCGTTGCTAGAACAGCCCAAAGAAAAAGCCTGATAAACAAATGTTTATCAGGCTTTTTTATTTGCGATAAGCAATGTACTATTGCTTAACCAATAGACACCAATTTGAAGGTATCTACTTTCAAGTCTTTGTTTACATCAGCCAATACTTGCTTGATAGTCTTAGAGCTATCTTTCACAAATTGTTGGTGCAACAAAGTATTCTCTTTGTAGAATTTGTTGAGTTTACCCATCGCTATTTTTTCCAAAATATTGTCAGGCTTTCCTTCTTTGCGGGCTTGCTCTTTTCCAATTTCCATTTCGCGTTGTTTTACCTCTTCAGGTACTCCAGTTTCGTCTACTGATACAGGCTTCATTGCCGCAATTTGCATGGCAATGTCACGCCCTACGCCAGCTACTTCATCACTGCTGTCGCCATTTAAAGCTACCAAAACACCGATTTTGGCATTGCTATGAATATAAGAAACTACTTTATCAGCTTTTAGTTGCTCATAAGCAGAAACCTCTATTTTTTCTCCAATTTTACCCATTAAGTCAGTCAAATGCTCTTCGATAGAGCGACCATCGATACTTAAGCCTTTCAAGGCAGCCAAGTCAGCAGGGGCATTGTCAGTGGCTACTTTCAAAACCGCCTGACCAAGGTTTACAAAATCTTCGTTTTTGGCTACAAAATCAGTCTCACAGTTTAAGGCAACCAACGTTGCTTGTTTACCGTCTTCTGTTTCATTTATAAATACTACCCCTTCGGTAGTTTCTCTATCAGCTCTTTTTGAAGATATTTTTTGTCCTTTTTTACGTAGGATGGTTACAGCTTCATCAAAATCGCCATTAGCTTCCTGAAGTGCTTTTTTACAATCCATCATACCTGCGCCAGTCATTTCGCGCAGTTTTTTTACGTCTTGTGCTGAAATAGCCATTTTCGTAATTTTATAAGGTTTGATAAAATAAAGATGAAGGAATGAAGTGTTTCATTCCGATATGTGCAAAAATAGTTGAATCAATGATAACATTGAAAACAAAAAAGCAAAACTTTGAATATTACAAACAGTAACTCACTTTTGACTTGATTGGTCAGGTTATGCTACAAGGCAACCTACACCATTATAAGTAACAGCAGGTAATTAGCTATACGAGCAACTTACTCATAATATGGTAGTTACATCTACTCATTAGGTATGTGTAATGCTGCCTTGGTACTTATCAAAAAAAAAAATCAACATTAGCCCTATTGACCCAATGTTGATTTAAGTAAGTTACTAGATATTTTTATAACCAGGCGAGCAAAGCTCACCAAATATTTAGTCTGCTTTTTCGGTTTTTTCTACCTTGTCAGTTTTCTCTGTGTCTTCAGCTTTTGCTTCTTCTGCCTTCGCATCTACTTGACGCTTAGCTTGCTCTTCTTTGGCTAACTTCTGCTCCTCTTTGTCTTTCTTTCTCTCGCTTAGCCCTTCTTCAATTGCTTTACCTACGGTGCTTGTAATCACTTGAATTGATTTAAATGCATCATCGTTGGCAGGCACAGGGAACTGTACAGCGCCAGGGTTAGAGTTAGTATCTACCATAGCAAATACAGGAATACCTAACTTATGAGCTTCTGCAATAGCAATGTGCTCTCTCTTAACATCAACTACAAATAGTGCAGCAGGCAAACGGGTCAAGTCTGCAATACCACCCAATAGTCTTTCAAGCTTTTCGCGCTCACGAGTAATCATTAAGCGCTCACGCTTTGCCATGTTTTTGAAAGCCTCTTCTTTCATCATTTTGTCCATTGAAGACATTTTCTTCAATGATTTACGCACTGTAGCAAAGTTAGTGAGCATACCACCCAACCAACGTTCAGTTACGTAAGGCATTCTTAGTCTTTTGGCTTCCTCAGCTACAATTTCTTGTGCTTGTCTTTTGGTTGCTACGAACATTACCTTTCTTCCAGCACGCACGATTTTAGCCAATGCATTGCATGCATCATCTAAACAAACCAAAGTTTTATTTAAATCAATAATGTGGATACCGTTTTTCTCCATAAACACGTATGGAGCAATTCTTGGGTCCCACTTGCGAGTTAAGTGTCCAAAGTGAACACCTGCGTCAAGCAAATCTTTATATTCTACTCTACTCATGCTCTGATTGGTTTAACGTTTACTGAACTGGAATCTTCTACGTGCTTTTCTTCTACCATACTTCTTACGCTCAACCATACGAGGGTCACGAATAAGTAGTCCTTCCTTTTTCAAAATCTCCCGATTGGCATCGGCATCTATCAGATGAGCATAATTTTGTTTCTCAGGGTAGGTAAATACAGGTTGTTCTTCTGCATTTGTCGCAATCGCTCTTTTTTGCTCTTGAGCGTCACGTTGTTTTGCTTTTCCTTTATACGTCAATGCTCGGGCAATCGCATGTCTCAGAGCCTCTGCCTGTCCGGCAACACCGCCTCCTGTCACATTTGCACGAATGTCAAATTTTTCATTTGCATCTACGGCCACGATTGGCTGCTTTACAATAGTCTGTAAAACATCAGTAGGGAAATACTCAGCAAAATCACGCTTGTTTACAGTGATCTGTCCTGATCCTTCCTGCAAATACACTCGTGCAATTGAGGTCTTTCTCCTCCCTATAGTATTGATAATTTTAACTTCTTTAACGTCTGTCATGAAATTCTTAGTTTTTCACCTGCTTTGGTGAACTTCTTTAAAAGCATTAGAATTTTAGTTCTATTTTGCGGGGCTGTTGGGCCTCATGCTTGTGTTCACTACCTACATATACATGCATGTTGTGAAATACTTTTCTCCCCAAACGATTCTTGGGTAACATCCCTCTTACTGCTTTTTCAATCAAAAGCGCAGGATTCTTAGCCATCAATTCATTAGGTGTAGTGAAACGTTGACCACCTGGGTAACCAGTATGTCTAACGTATTTCTTATCACTCCACTTCTTGCCAGTTAGGCGCACTTTTTCGGCGTTAATAATGATAACGTTGTCACCACAATCTACGTGAGGTGTGAAAGAAGGCTTGTTCTTGCCACGCAAAACTTTTACAATTTCACTAGCCAAACGTCCCAACACTGCGCCCTCTGCGTCAATGATGACCCATTCTTTCTGAACAGTTTCTTTATTAGCCGAAATGGTTTTGTAACTTACCGTATCCACTTTTCTTCTCTATTTAAAACCAAATTATATATAGTTTTCTAAAAAAATGAGTGCAAAAATAGAATTTAATTTAGTGACATGCAACGATAGCTCTTAAAAATCGAAGGCAGTTTAGAATAAATCAGAGGTTTATGAAAAATCAGGAAGGCAATTGTTAGGAGAGAAACAGAGAATGTTTAGGGTGAGTTTATGGCAAATGTATGCCCATTACAAGGATGTCATCTATTTGTCGTTGTCCGTTTGCCCAGTTAGCAAGGGTACGTTCCATAATTTCGTGTTGCTCACTCATTGGTTTCTGATATATTTTCAGAAATAAATCAGTCATCCGTCTCAACATAAACTTACGTCCTTTAGCCCCTCCAAACTGATCTTGGTAGCCATCAGAAAAAATATAAAAAGTGGTGGGAGAGTACCGTTCTTCTTCGCTTTGGGTAACATCGGGCGATAAATGCGAAGCCACTGCTGTTGGCAATGAGGTCTTCAATTTGGGGCGTAGTTTGATGGTGTGATGGGTAAAATCACGGTCACGCTCATTTTCAAGCCCGCCTATGCCCTCCTTATCACCTTTGATCAGGGTAAGTTCATGGTTTTGGATATATACAATTGGCGTATTTGCTCCGGCAAACTCCATTACTTGGTTCTTTTTATCTATTACCACAATAGAAATATCCATTCCATCGCGGTTGCCAGTAGTACGTTGCTTGAGGGCTTTGCGTATTTTATCGTGTAAGGTATTTAAAATAAGGTGAGGCTCAATCACATTATTTTCGTGAACGGTTTCATTGAGTAAATCTGAACCAATCATGCTCATAAAAGCTCCAGGCACCCCATGTCCAGTACAATCACTACAGGCAATGACATACTTGGTATCGCCGTTTTTATCTACTACCTCCGAAAACCAGTAAAAATCACCACTGATTACATCACGTGGCTTGAGCATAATAAAAGATTGCGGAAAAACTTCCTGGATTGTACTAAGTTGAGGAAGCTTGGCATCTTGAATTCGCTTGGCATAATTAATACTCTTGGTAATGTCGTGGTTTTTCTTCTCCAACAAGTTTTTTTGCTTCATTACCTCCTCAGTACGGGCTTGAACTGCCTCTAGCATGTGCTGAAAGTCATTGGCAAGTCGCCCTATCTCATCCTTGTTGTTGATCTGATAGATTTTGCTGTCTTCATTAAAGTTATTTTGAATCACCCAATTGATTGAGTTAGACAGGCGGGCAATGGGTTTACCAAATTTATGATTTACAAAATACCCTAAGAACATACTCAGTATAACAAAAAATATGAGCAAAATAACCAGGGTATATTTTACTACTGTTCTTACCCGGCTGGCAGCAGCAAAAACCAGGGTATCTATTTGCTGAATGTTTTTTTCAAGCTCCTCAAGCGAATCATTGAGTTTCTTTTTTAAGCCACTTTGGTTATGAAAACCTATGCGTTTTTCTATTTTTACCAAATCTAAAAAGGCTTGTTGGTATGTATTCAAATCATTCAACAAGTCTGCTTGCGCCTGCCTATCTTGCACCTTTTGTTTAACTTCTTGACGCACAATCTCCACCGCCTGCTTAAGCTTCTCTACGTATTGAATTTCTTTGGCTATGATGAAATCTTTTTCATGTTTGCGAATTTTCAAGATATAAACTTCTGTCAAATTATATTCAGACTGTTTCTTAAACAACTGACTAATAGAATTTTGCATATTCCCTTGTAAACCAACGTCCTTAAAACCTTTCGTTCGAATAATTTGCACTAGTTGTTCGAATAGTTTTTCAAGTTTATTAATTTGGCGATTTACTTTTACAATTTCTTGAGCAAGTTGTTTACGCTGTAAATCTTTTACATCGCTCAAAAGGGTCAATTCACGTTTGATTTGCTCAAGTAATTCGGTATGTTTCAAGAGATAATCACTTTTACCTGTTACATAAAAGTTTTTGTCAAATACATCATCACTAAAAAAATCTTTCTCAAGGCTATTTACATCATTGATTTGTAGATTAAGACGGGTAAGGCTTTTGGTAATATCTTCAATGCGGTGTTGGCGGCGCTCAAGCCAAAAGAATACAAATACAATGGAAAAGGCAATAAGAGAGAAAGCAGAAAAAGCTATCAACAATTTTGATCTGATGCTTTGAAACAGCCCATGTTGTGTGACACTTCTGACTTTCATTGTAAAAAGATTGGTGTTTAGTTGGATACCAGCATCCCTGATTTGATTGCAAAGATACAAACAATGTGGTAGTAATTAGATTGCTGTTCTTTTTTTAAAAACGTTGAACTAATTTAAATGTTGATTATTGGGTATTAAAAAATATAGTATTACAAATGCCTCATTGACTAACTACAAGCTAATAACAATTTCCATTCCACGCCCTCATATTCAGGTAATATTCTCTATTTGTTGAGAATAACCATAGTCGTTGAAAAAACAATCAACAACTATGGTTTTAAGGCTTGTTTAATTTACTCTGTTACTTTTTCTTCTGCCTCTACCAGGTTTAGTTTCAATCCTAACTCAGTCAATTGCTCATTGTCAATGGCCGAAGGAGCATTGATCATCACATCTCGCCCTGAATTGTTTTTAGGAAAAGCTATAAAATCCCGAATAGAGTCTACCCCACCAAAAACAGCACAAATACGGTCAAAACCAAAAGCAATGCCTCCATGAGGCGGAGCACCATACTCAAATGCGTCCATCAAAAAACCAAACTGGGCTTTGGCTTCTTCTGGGGTAAACCCTAATAAAGAAAGCATTTTTTCTTGCATAGGTCGTTGGTAAATCCGGATAGACCCACCACCTAGCTCTACACCATTGATGACCATATCATAAGCATTGGCTTTGATATTTGCCAACTGGCTGTCATTTTCTAGTAATGCCTCTTGTCCTGCCTTGGGTGAAGTAAACGGATGGTGCATGGCATGCCATTTTCCGGTCTCTTCGTCTTGCTCAAGCAATGGAAAATCTACCACCCACAAAGCCGAAAACTTTTGAGGATCACGCAAGCCTAAACGATTGCCCATCTCCAGACGTAATTCGTTGAGTTGCTTGCGTACAGTATTGGTGTTACCCGAAAGCACTAACAACATATCGCCAGGTTCGACATTCATTTTTACCGCCCACTCTTTCAAATCTTCCTGACTATAAAACTTGTCTACAGAAGATTTAAAGCTGCCATCTTTGTTGTATTTTACATATACCAAGCCCTTTGCACCTATTTGTGGACGTTTAACAAAGTTGGTCAATTCATCTATTTTTTTGCGAGAATATTCTTCTGCAATGCCTTTGGCGCAAATACCTACTACTAATTGGGCATCATCAAACACTTTGAAACCCTTGTTTTGAGCCACATCATTTAGTTCTACAAACTCCATCCCGAAACGGGTATCGGGTTTGTCTGAACCATACAGGCGCATAGCATCGTCATATTCCATTACAGGTACTTCAGGCAAATCTACCCCTTTCACTGTTTTGAATAGGTGCCTGATCAAGCCCTCAAAAGTAGACAAAATATCTTCACGCGTTACAAAAGACATCTCACAGTCTATTTGAGTAAATTCAGGCTGACGATCGGCACGGAGGTCTTCATCACGAAAACACTTTACGATTTGATAATAGCGGTCAAAGCCTGAAACCATTAACAATTGCTTAAAAGTTTGAGGGGATTGAGGCAAGGCATAAAACTGCCCTTCGTTCATTCGTGAAGGTACCACAAAGTCACGGGCACCCTCAGGAGTAGATTTGATCAAGACCGGGGTTTCTACCTCAATGAAATCCTGAGTATCTAAAAAGTTGCGTACCTCACGATTGATTTGATTACGCAATTCCAGTTTTTGACGTACTACATTACGGCGCAAGTCAAGGTAACGATATTGCATTCTCAACTCATCTCCTCCGTCGGTATCATCTTCTATTAAAAAAGGAGGCACTTTAGCCTCATTTAATATCTCTATATCAGTTACTTGCACCTCTACATCACCTGTAGGCATTTGGGGGTTTTTAGATGCACGCTCAATGACATTGCCTGTAGCATATACAACAAACTCACGCCCTAGTTGGCGCAAACGTTCTACTACTTGGTCATCAGTATTGGTTTCATCGGCTTGCAATTGGGTAACCCCATAACGATCACGAATATCGACGAATATCAACCCGCCTTTATCTCTGTTTTTTTGTACCCAACCACACAAGGTCACTTTTTGCCCTACATGGTCTATCCTAAGTTCTCCGCAAGTATGTGTACGTAGCATTGAATTTTGTTTTTAATTTTAAATACAAACCACTGTTTATCAGTGCTTTACAAGCCAATTATTTTTTTTATTTGAATAAGGAGCCTAAAAGAGGCTAATTCAACAACAAATCTAAAAAAAAAAATGAGGTCTTTTGGTATTAGGAGAGATTTGGCTGGGGAAAATTAACAAGTTGTGATTCCTGGGTAAAGTATTTATAAAAAACTGTTCTGATCATCATATTTTATTTATCAGTCAGTACACTATTCAGCTGGTTGCCTGTACCACTATTTGTAGCATAAAAAGCAAGGCCTCACTATCTTTTTCAATCCAAAACTATTAACTTTACATTGATACATTTAAATATGTTCATAAATACTATTATATAATGTTAGGAAAACTGTTAAAATTATTGGGAGGTTCCAGAGGAGCAACTTACCAAACCATTCGCTCAGGTGAACTCCAGGAAATATTAAAAAACGATCAAAGAGCGCAACTATTAGATGTACGCTCTCCAGGCGAGTTTCAATCAGGTCATATTCCAAAAGCACGCAATATCAATGTAATGACCCCTAAATTTAAGAACCAGCTTCAAGGTTTAGATAAATCCAAAACTTATTATGTATATTGTCGCAGTGGTATGCGTAGTGCCAAGGCTTGTAAAATTATGGCTAAAGAGGGATTTGAACAGGTAAACAACCTAAGAGGTGGCATCATGGGTTGGAATGGTAAAGTAGTATAAACTATGGCAACCTTCAACCACTATCGCCCAATGCTGTTTCCTTAAACCTTGTTTAACTGAAAGTTCTGGGTGCGCCTTTGTCCATAGTCCACGGTCGATAGTAACTGACGTACACTATAAAATCTACACTAAGGAACAACGTTGCACTATCGCCTCTAGTCAAATCTACAGATTATGTAAATCCTTCCATTACAAGCAAGTTATTGAAAACTTGGCAAAAATCATTTTGGCTTCATAATCAGCAAGGTTCTGAAATAAAACCAAGTTTCGTGAACCTCAGCATCCGTTCATTTCCCCGAATCAAGTTCGGGATCATGGATTTTCTGTAGCTAAAAAAACGAACCAAAAAAAGCTCCGAATCAAGTTCGGAGTTCAAGCTCCGCCGCTTATATCTTTACCTTATCTTAAAATAACACATAAATCATTATATTAGATAAAACCTAAATGGTAGATGATTACAATAGTTCTTACATAGCCGCCGCTAAGTACTATCACAAGATAGATACAGCACTACAGAGATCACAATCATCTACCTTTCTACTCTAAATTGAATTAAGTATCCAAGGCATAGATGTGTTCTATAGCCTGCATCTCATAAGTGAAGTTGAGTAAGAAGTAGGTGATTCATCGTTTAATTTTATGCCTTATGAAAAAAATAACTTTCGTTCAAGTTGGGATTGCTTTAGATATATCCAAAGCAGATTTTAGAGCTTGTATTATGGGTAGCAATGGTCAGAAAGTTTTTAAAGTAATTGCCAGCCGGAAGTTTTCAAATAATACCAAAGGTTTTAGCGAATTTAACCATTGGGTACAAAAAAACCTAAATAAACACTCAATAACAGAGGCTGAATATTTAATGGAAGCTACAGGTGTTTACCACGAAAACCTAGCTTGGACACTTTATGAAAAAGCACATAAAGTAATCGTGGTGTTACCTAATCAAGCAAAAGCATTCTTGAAAAGTGAGGGGATCAAGAGCAAAACTGATAAGATAGATGCCCAAGGTTTGGCAAAAATGGTGCTCGTCAAAACCTTCGTTATTGGAAACCAATTAGTCCTGTTTTAAAGGAATTACGCACAATCGCGCGTTATTATGAGGTTATTCAAAAAGAACTCACTCAAAATTATAATCGCCTACATGCGCTTGAGCATAGCCATGACCCTAATAAGTTTGTCCTAAAACAACTTAAAAACCACCTCAAATTTCTCGAGAAGCAAAAAGAAAGCGTTCATCAACAGATTTTAGAAACTACCAAGAAAGATGAGGTGTTACACGAAAAAATGAAGCGTTTAACTACTATTTATGGAATAGGTATTTTAACTGTTGCGGTGGTTGTCGCTGAAACTAATGGCTTTGAGCTATTTAGCAGCCAGAAACAACTTACTAGCTATGCAGGGTATGATATTGTTGAACATCAATCAGGAAAATATGTTGGGCAAACACGTATATCTAAAAAAGGAAATACACATATTAGAAGAGCTTTACACTTTCCTGCCCTCAAGACAGTCAAGCAAGAAAATATTTTTCAGGAATTATATTCAAGAGTATTTGAACGAACCAAGAAAAAGATGAAAGCCTATACAGCAGTACAAAGGAAACTTCTGGTAGTGATGTATACTTTATGGAAAAAAGAAGAAAACTTTGATCTCAACTATGCAAAACAAAAAGTTGTAGAAGAGCAAGAATGCCCTCCTACACTAGGTAGTTATTAAATAACTCCTTTTGGGTAAAGTAAAGATAAAACCGTTTTTTAAAATAAACTCAAAATCTTGAAAAAATTATATCAAAAAGCTTGATTTCGCAGATAGTATCTGTAGTTTGCTCGCTAAAATTTACTTCATTACGCCGAACAGCTCAAACATTCGCTCGTACCTCACTCAGTGATCTGTTTTATCGGCTTCATTACGTAAACCGATGGCTACAGCTACGCTGTGCCGAGCTCACCGTAAGGTAATTTCTTAACGCTAACAAACTAAGGCGGAATGAAAGACGCTGTTACTCAAACACTTTTAGAGCTGCCAAATAAATTGATATTTTAAAAACAGTTTGACTATCAATTACTTAACATAGTTTTACCAAGTTCTCAAAAGTTATATATACCTAATCCAAACTCACATTTTAAATAGATAGCACCATGCATTACACCATCAAAAAGCTTACTCGGACAGATGTAGCACTGGCCAAGCAACTCATTGAGGCTTGGCATACAGACGATGGAGCCACCCAAGTGATTTATCCCAGGGAAAAGTATTTGAACAAGCTACTCACCAAAAAGAGCTTTCACGCCTATGTAGCAATCATGGGCGATCAAGTAGTAGGAGGGTTAACTGCCTATGAAATGGAAATGTTTGATACTGAAGAAACAGAGATGTTTTTGTTTGAAATAGGAGTAAACAAAGAGGCAAGACAACAGGGGATTGCTACTGCACTCATTGAAGCCTTGAAGCAAACTTGTTATCAGCAACACATTGCCATTATTTTTGTTGGTACCTCTATGGACAATGAAGCAGCTAAAAAACTGTACGCCAAAACAGGAGGTTCGCTGGAGATCACTCCATTTTATACCTACGAACTAAAGTAACACGGTTGATATAAGATATTAGGCTAACAACCAGGCAAGGGCAGCTTCTTCATTATCAAAAAACTGACATTCTTCACTGTTTTGCAAACCCTCGGCTACTTTCTCAGCAATATAATCTGTAAAAACATTGTCGGCTTTTACTACAGCTGTCTTGCGCCTTGCAATGCCTTTTTCTTTATACTTAGCTGCAATGTAAGGTCCCCATTCATTGGTAAGCCAATGGCTGTCTTGAGGGCTTACTCCCCTAAACTCTGCCTGCGTGATTAACCAACGGTTACACAAATATTTATAAGCAATTTCAAAGCTTTTTGTCACTGCTTCGCGATAAAGCTCCGAAACTCCAAACCCCTTATAGTTAATACGCATAATTTGAAGCTTAGCATCATAGCCTATATTTACTATTTTGTTTGAGAAAGTGTCTTGCATAGAAATAATTGCCTTTTTTAAGATAACAGTTACGATCAATAATTAGAAGCCCCGACAAGGTTCTAGGTACACCTTGTTCCATCAGCAACTAACATACTCATAGTACGCTTATTTTCAAATGTTTATAAATTTATTAATCAAACATCGCCTCACTTTTTCACTTTCAACCTAAAAGCCAAGGTGACTTCTTAGTAAGATAATGAAAATCTCCAGATATACTTAATCTTCTTCCCAAATAGCCAGGCACTTTTTTTCCTGCCAAAACTTCTCAAGGGTCATTTTAGGATTATGAACAAACTTAATATGCAAAGGACTCAGTCGTATACTCAACGCATGAGAGGCTTTTCCTTGCCAAGAGCCTATATCTACTACTTGGGTGCCTTGCAAATATAAATGATGCTCGTCGAGGTATTGCTGGATGGCGGGAACCTGCAGGTCTACTCCAGTAGTAGCTTCAGCATGAGGGTTTCGCAGCATTTTAGCGGTAGTTATTAGTTCTTTGAGGTCTTGTGAGTGGTTTTCAAAATGGGCAACATAGCTGGCATAATATATTGAGTGATAGGCATCATCCTGACTTACAAACTCTCCATCTAGTACATACCCTACTGCCCAATTGCCCTCTCCATGGGTTTTGTCCCACTCTCGTTGCCGGGCAGTACGTTGTTTGATACTTCCAGCTCTTCCTAGTTTTCTTTTAATCACTGTCCACCCCATATTTAAACCTGTTTAGACCGTGATTTTATCATCTAAAAAACCTACATTCAATTGCTTGGCTTTTTTTTCTGGATTCCACCCATTCTCTAGCGCATAAGTAACTATAGCACTGACTGTAGCAGGGGTAATGGCTCGGCGTTCTTCAGGGTTATTGGGCAAAGTAGATTGAAAAAATGCTACTACTGATTGCTGAGGGGTATCGTAGAGCTCTACTACCACATGGGTGGTACCATCTGGTTCGCTACGGGCTTTCCATCTGTATTGAACCTCGTCTACCAATATGCTTCTTGACCCTTTTTTTGCCAGTGCCATAGTTTGTTTATTAGTATAAATTATAACCTATTCCTGTACTGTAGGCATAGGTTCTTTAGGTTTGTATTTTCTAAGTACTAGAGACAACAACAAAGAGATAATAATGCCTAAAAATATTTTAGACATAAATTCTTTTTCTATCACGTGAGATAACCAACTACTTCTCTTCCAGTCTTTTAACGATTGTATATAATCATCAAATATTTTTTGCCCATTTTTGCCTTGCTTGTTTAACTTCTCAATGCGTTTTGCTTTACTTGGCGAGTTTTCCTGTAAGGCTATTTCGGTTTTAATGTGAGTATCTAACACACTATTACTTTTACTGCCTAAAAACAAATACATAAACAATACTGACACTACCACCATTACTAGTGTAGTGACGTTACCCATTAAGAACCCTTGACGGAAGCTTAATTGATAACGGTACAAAAAATACAACACCACAAACACCGCAAGATATACAAAGAAATCGGTTGATTTATAGCCGGCTTCCATAGGGTTATCTACTGCCCAAAAAAGAATCAGAAAAAATAGCATGAAAAGACCTCCCCCAATCAATCCGGTGATCGCTCCAACTTTCAGTAACTGCTTCATACTTTCTATTTTATCAATAATAATTAAAAACTAACCTGATTAATTTTTCTCTTGCCAATTGGTTTGAGCCCCACTAAACACTGCGACAGGTTTCCCGGTAAGTGTAGTCCCCAAAAATGGAGAGTTCTTAGATTTTGACTGAATATGCTTTGGTTCTACTGTCCACTCTTGTTGTGCATCAAACAGGGTAAGATTGGCCTCCTCCCCTACTTTTATATGTGCTTGTGGCAGTTTCAAGATTTGCCTTGGTCTAAATGTGAGCTTATCTATTTTATCCTCCAGGCTTAGGTGTTTTTTACCAAAAGTATTCAATACTCCAAAAGCTGTTTCCAGCCCTAGTGCACCAAACTCGGCAAGGTCAAACTCTAGGTTTTTACTTTCTTCATCTTGTGGACGATGATCAGACACTACTACGTCTATTGTGCCATCTTGTAACCCTTCCAGCAACGCTTCTATGTCTGTCTTTCCTCTGAAGGGAGGATTTACTTTTAAAAACGAATCGAAACTCATCAAAGCAGCATCATCTATAGCAATTTGGTGTGCTGCCACATCACAACTCACCTGCAAGCCTTGGGCTTTAGCTTCACGAATTAATTGCACCGAACGAGCACTGGAAATAGCAGAAAAGTGAATTTTACCTCCAGCATAAGCCAAGAAGTCTAAATCTCTCCTAATCATCATTTCTTCGGCAAGAGCAGGCATGCCTTTAAGCCCCAGCATAGTACTGCTCACGCCCTCATTCATTGTTCCAAAGCGGGTAAGCATCAAATCTTCTGGGCGATTAATAAGCAACCCGTCAAATTTCTGAAGGTACTGCAGAGTTTTTACCAATATGTCGGAGTGCCACACAGGTTGTATTCCATCAGAAAAGGCGATCGCCCCATGGGTGTGCAAATCCAACATTTCGGTAAGCTCTTTGCCTTCTGCATTGACAGATACCGCAGCTATTGGGTAAATTTGAACCAAATGTCTTAAATTATGGCTTTTTAGATAAGCCAGCTCGTTTTTGGTTTGTATTACTGGCTGAGTGTTGGGCAATACGGCTACCTCAGTAAAACCTCCTGCCTGAGCAGCATTACATCCGGTAGAGAGTGTTTCTTTGTACTCAAATCCGGGGTCGCAAAACGATGCGCGCATGTCGAACCAACCAGCCGATAACTGAAGATTTTGCCCACTAATGACCGTTAAGTGGTCAGTAGATTGTGTAGGTGAAATATCAGAAATCTGAGTAATTACGCCGTTTTCGATGAGAATACTTTTGCGTTGGCGATTAAATTCGGAATGCTTGTCTATTATTTCTACGTTGTGAATTAAGTAGTTCATTGATAGGCTTGACAACAAAATTTTTGCAAATAAAAGTAATATTCATTGGATAAAACAGAAAAATGCGGTATTTGTAACAAGTGCACCCAATATAACCACTTGGCTTGTGCTATAATTCATAATTTTAGTTTTTTTGATGCAAGATTTAAATAGCTTACCAGCTCCTGACAAAACTTCTAAACAATGGCATAAACGGTTGCAGGCTTGGTTTGTGATCACAGCTGAAATGGCCAACGAAAAACCTTGGCAAGCACTGTTTATTACTACCCGCAAACTTCGTGGTATTGTGATGGTTCTTATAGCATTGGCAGCTATAGGTACTGGCATTACCCTGTTTATATTTTTGTTCCCTTGGAAGCTAACAAACTGGCTACCTGTTTTGCAGGTATTTTTGGGTTTATTCTTCATAGCTTTATTACTTTTTATTTACTTTCGTGAACAAGGCAATCGTTTTCACGCTAGGTTTTTAGAAGAAGTTCGGCAGCTGGTCAACGAACAACAACACACCTTTATCCCACTTGATAAACGCAGAATACTCAGACAGTTTGAGTGGTACAGCAAAACTGCCATTTTAAAATGTAATCTAATCGCCCTTTGCCTTGCGTTGATATTTAGCACTGCGCCAAAAAAAGTAATTAACGCCTTGATCCTCCGCAAACAGTCACTTGTCAAGAGTATGCAAACAGCCATTGAACAAAAACGTCAACGCATAGCCCACCTCAACGCCCTCAATGCACAAAGCGAACAAATGGTAGTACAAGCTGAACGCCTCATCAAACACAATCAAATATACATCAAACGCTTACGCAAAGGTATGCAAAAGCATTACAGGCAAATTACTGAGCTCCGTCGTTACTTGAGACACCTTAACCAAGTAGACTATCAAATAAGACAACTACAAAAGATAGGGCATAATGAAATATGGAAACAAGAGCGGGTAGTAAAATCTAATGGATTGGTGATGGGACATATCAAAGGTTTAGTACAGGCAAAACTTGAACAAAAAGAAAAGCCTGTAGCACTCGCAGATGCTATGTTAAGCAAGCATGGGGCAATACTTGAAAAATTCAAACAACTCAGGGTGAGGTACCGAAAACTAGAAAGACGTACCAATCATTTTAGTTATTTGAATTCTCTCGAAGTAAAAAAGGCTCAAGTGCAGATTATCAAAAATAAACAGTTGGTCAAGGAGTTGAAAAACAACATAAAACAACGAGATAATGTGGTAAAAAGCTTTCAATATAGCCTTGCCCAAGCCGAACAAAAATTTCCCCGCTTAAAAACACTGGAGGCAGCCTCTCAGCACCTACAATAAACCGAAAATGGAGCAAGATTACAGGTGGCATATCGAACGCCAAGCTTGCGCGATTATTGTAAAAGTACAATAAATCATCACATGGCTTATAAAATGTTTTACAATTCAATAAAAATATGAAACCTTATAAAATTCAACACGTTTGGTCAATATAGTCGGGAATAAACAAAAACTTGATTTCTGGCGCCCAACACTTATATTTTCTTAACATACCTTATAAATTTCAGGAATTATTATGACTACTTTAACCAACCCAAGCTATATTAAAAACAATATCATGAAGAATAATAAAGCAAAACTCTCGCGCAGTCATCAAGCTATTATCCTCATGCAGCAAGCCAAGCAGTTATTTGAATCTAATAACTATAACGAAGCCATACAATACTATACAAGAGTCATTGACTTGGGCACTACGCTCAATAACCTGGCTTACACACTGTATATGAGAGGTTGTACTTATGAAGCAGTAGGCAACATAGAAGAAGCATGCATTGACTGGAATGAAGCACAAAAATTAAATATAGTACATTCTTTAGGAGTAGACTTTGTAGAAGAAGCATTGTCTAAATACCAAGTGAATTAAAAGACACCTTACCCAACCTTTTATATCCCTCAGATAATAACATTACCCTTTAAAACGGATTCAACACCAGACTAAATTCCTTCATATTTAATATATCATACAACTAATATTACAACAGGCTTTTAGTTGCCTAGTACACAGTTTTATATACACAGTAATATAAAATAGATACAATTTATATTATTAATATAGTGACAGTCTATTATATCCATTGAATGACTCACTGATGATTAAATAAAGTTTGTAAACCATTTGCAGTTTACATCGGGCATTATTACACCTGAACACCTCTCTTACCAAACAAAACGCATAGTTTATCTATAAGCATTCGATGACGTTCCCAATGTTGCAAGACCGTCTCATAAACGGTTAAAAGTAGAAAAACTCCTCACTCAATATCAAAATTGTAGATTTTTCCTACTTTTGAGTATAGGTATAATTGCCTAATTATTAGGTACATGACAATAGTTAATAGGCAGAATATTTTATTACTCCCGTGAATTTTACTACATTTGTGAACTCATCTTTCAAAAATCCCCACATCAACCATTCTCAAGCTAATCTCTGCCAATTTATTCAACCCCATCCTATTCACTTATCACCTTTACCTCTCATACAACCTGTTGTTGTATATGGTCAAGTATAGGCTGTAAAATCAATGATGCATCATTATTTTACAACCAAGCTATGAGCTCTTTTAATACAATGCTTCAAAATAACCGCTGGCTAAGTAACGTGTTCGCAATAACTGTCCGATTTAGAATAAATCCGCTTCACTGCCTTTCGTTATTTTTATTGCCCGTAGCGCTGCTACGAGCGCAAAAAATGCCTCAGTCAGTTGTGCGTATTTGCCCCAAAAACCAGAAACTTATTTTGAGCACGTTACTAAATTCCAAATACCTGTCAATGCTAAAGACATGGTTAAATATGACACTATAAAATTTATGTGTGACAATAAGCACGATGGAAAGAAAATGAGTGACTCTCCAGAAAATTTATTCCCAAAAATCTCGCGTAATGACGCCATTGAAATGATCAACCAAGCTGATATGGCTTTTGAAGAACAAAAATACCGTAAAACAATCAGGTTACTAGGTCAGGCTTTAAATGCTCCCTTGTCAGATTTTGACAAAGGGTACATTCTATACTTAAAAGGGAAAGCTTATCACGAAATAGGTAACACAGCACAGGCTTGCCACCAATGGTCGCTGGCAATTGAACTGGGATTGGCACATCCCACTGGGGTTGATCTTATAAGCGAAGAGTACCGAAAGCATTGTACATAACAGAAAATTAAGTAATGATTATAATGCTCATATTTGATGTTTTCTGCAGGTTCAAAGTCGTTGGTTTGGTAATAATACTTCTCAAAAAAATAGTAATACTATCACTTTTAATCTAATTACTTAATTTTTTTTAAACAAAAAGCACCTCTTTTGGGTTTTAGGTTCAACAAACTTTGATAGTTTGTACAATTACTTGTAATTTTGTAAAGATTATAATCATTCTAAATAACGAATGCAAAATTGGGTAGCATGAGTAAAGAAACCGACATATTAGAAGAACACATCAATTCTGACTACAAATATGGTTTTGAGACCAAAATAGAGACCGAATCGGCTCCTAAAGGTCTTGATGAAAACACCATTCGTTTTATATCAGCCAAAAAAAATGAGCCAGAATGGATGCTTGAGTGGCGCCTGGCTGCGTTTGCTCAATGGAAAACAATGACTGAACCCAATTGGCAAAATGTAGACTTCCCAAAGATTGACTATCAAGATATTATATATTACGCTGCTCCTAAGAAAAAAGCAAAGCTAAACAACCTCGACGAGGTTGATCCAGAGTTGCTGAAAACTTTTGAGAAGCTAGGTATTTCTTTAGAAGAGCAAAAACGACTTACTGGAGTTGCGGTAGATGCCGTAGTAGATAGTGTGTCTATTACCACTACTTTTAAAGAAAAATTAGGAGAGTTGGGAATCATATTTTGCTCTATGAGTGAAGCTCTTCAGGAACATCCTGAGTTAGTACGTAAGTACTTAGGTAAAGTAGTACCTACCAACGACAACTATTTTGCGGCGTTGAACTCTGCTGTATTTAGTGACGGCTCGTTTTGTTACATACCCAAAGGTGTCCGTTGTCCGATGGAACTTTCTACTTATTTCCGTATCAACACTGCGGGAACCGGGCAGTTTGAACGTACTTTGATTGTAGCTGACGAAGGTAGCTATGTAAGTTACCTTGAAGGTTGTACTGCTCCTATGCGTGACGAAAACCAATTGCATGCTGCAGTGGTTGAGTTGATAGCCATGGACAATGCCGAAATAAAGTACTCTACTGTACAAAACTGGTATCCTGGTGATAAAAACGGTAAGGGAGGTATTTATAACTTCGTAACCAAACGCGGTATTTGTGATGGGGTAAATTCAAAAATATCCTGGACACAAGTAGAAACTGGATCGGCGATTACCTGGAAGTACCCCAGCTGTATACTCAAGGGAGACAACTCTATTGGAGAGTTTTATTCGGTAGCAGTGACTAATAATTATCAACAAGCAGATACTGGAACCAAGATGATTCACATTGGTAAAAATACCAAGAGTCGTATTGTGTCTAAGGGTATCTCTGCGGGACATAGCCAAAACGCATACCGGGGTCAGGTAAAAGTAATGAAACGTGCACACAATGCCCGTAACTATTCGCAGTGTGACTCGCTGTTAATGGGTGACTTGTGTGGAGCACATACTTTTCCATATATAGAAGCTGACAACCCTACAGCAGTAATTGAACATGAAGCTACTACTTCTAAAATTGGTGAAGACCAATTGTTTTACTGTACCCAACGAGGTATAGACCCAGAAGCTGCAGTGGCGCTGATTGTCAATGGATACGCCAAAGAAGTGCTTAAACAACTTCCAATGGAGTTTGCAGTAGAAGCTCAGAAACTATTGGCGATTAGCCTGGAAGGTAGTGTAGGTTAATAGATACTTAGTAATTACATATACAAAACTAATATAGTGAGGATGTCGCAAATTTATGTTGAGGCATCCTTTCAATTTTATCTGTCCGATTACCAATAAAAAATACTGATATTATCCCAATCATTCGGCATCAATCATTAGATTTGAAAATAAACTCCATACGAATATTAGTTTAATAGGATTTGCACATGAAAAATTATGTTTTTCAAAATGATTCTTCACCCGTTTCTTTCAATTATGATTATGCCAATATTATAGACTATCAGTGTCAGATTGAAGCCTCTAAATACTTTGTAGCTGTTAATAGCCTTATTCCCAATGTCATTGCTTTTTACGAGAGTGTAGACATTGAGAAATTTCTCGCCAAAATACAATCAAGCTTTGATATAGACGCAGATAAAATGTGGAAATATGAAAGCTACTCCCGTAAAAAAGACAAAATAACCATTTCTAACTTTATCATTCACATTGAGCAAGACCTGTTGGTGTGCTTCGATGAGGATGATAGTTACATCAAAATTCTATACAGCGATAATATACCCCAACAAACTATTGATACAATTGTCAATCATATCAGAGAAAGCTTTGGCGAAACCAAGGCTGAGGGTAAGATTTTTTTGTTGTATGAGAATAATAATTACTTGTATCTCAAAGATTTTGAAGTAAAGAAAAGTGTGCTGGATATTGGCAGCAATTACAATGACAACTTTGCCGACATTCATCAGCTTATTGTAGAAAGGCTCAATACTCCTGACGATAAAGGGCTGGTACTGTTGCATGGCATACCGGGTACGGGCAAAACAAGCTATATTCGTTATTTGACTTCTTTGATAGATAAAAAAATGATTTATATTCCGCCGGAGTATGCCCACAAGATTGCTTCGCCGGACTTCTTGACATTGTTGATTGCCAACCCAAATTCTATACTGATCATTGAAGATGCTGAAAACATAGTAGAAGAAAGGGATGGTTATCGAAACGCTTCGGTAGCAAACCTGCTGAATGTAGCAGATGGCTTGCTGTCTGACTGCCTTAATATTCAAATACTGTGTACATTTAATGCGCACATTAGCAAAATAGATAAGGCGCTGCTACGTAAGGGGCGTTTGATTGCCATGTATGAGTTTGGAAAATTGGCTCAGAGAAAAGCACAGCAATTGTCGGACAAACTGGGCTATAAAAATGAAGTAAAAGAAGCCATGACGCTGGCTAACATATATAATCAGGATGAACTTAAGTTTTCTGAGAATAGTATTAAAATTGGGTTTTAATACCCACACAAATTTTTAATGTCGGTTATCAAACAAACATAGGAGTCTTTTGTTGCAAGATTGGTAACAGATATTAAATGTTGAATTTTTGAATGCTTAAATTGAAACAATCATGTTAAAAATAAATGACCTTCATGCCTCTATTGAGGGTAAGAAAATTCTAAAAGGAATTAATCTGGAAGTTAAAGCGGGAGAAATCCACGCTATTATGGGCCCCAATGGATCGGGTAAAAGTACACTTGCTTCGGTACTTGCCGGACGTGAGGATTATGAAGTAGAACAAGGGAGTATTGAGTTTACTGGAAAAGATTTGTTAGAACTAGCTCCTGAAGAAAGAGCGGGAGAAGGTGTTTTTCTTGCGTTTCAATACCCTGTGGAGATTCCTGGAGTAACTACTATTAACTTTTTGAAAACTGCTACCAATGAAATACGCAAATACCGAGGTGAAGAGCCTTTGGATGCAGTACAGTTTCTGAAAAGAATGAAAGAAAAAACCAGCTTGGTAAACATTAGCCAAGACTTATTGAAGCGTTCTTTGAACGAAGGTTTTTCAGGTGGCGAAAAGAAGCGTAACGAAGTATTTCAAATGGCGATGCTTGAGCCTAAATTGGCTATTTTGGACGAAACTGACTCAGGTTTGGACATTGATGCTTTGCGCATTGTGGCTGAAGGAGTAAATCAATTGAAAAGCAACGAAAACGCCACCATTGTAGTGACTCACTATCAACGATTGCTTGAGTATATTGTCCCTGATTTTGTTCACGTATTGTTTGATGGACGTATTGTCAAATCGGGCACTAAAGATTTGGCATTGGAACTTGAAGCTAAAGGGTACGACTGGATCAAGGAAGAAGTAGCGGCTGCACAGTAGTAAAGAGTGTACACAAAACTAAAACTTGACTGCTCTGGACAATTTCTAATCTAAAATCGGACTTATGGCAGACAATTTTGATGAAACTCGTGACTCGATGAAAAACCTGGTAAAAGAAGCCAAACCAGTATTAAACAAGGAGTTTAACGAGTTATTGCTAGACCACGATATGTTTTTGCAAAATGGAGGTGCGGGTGGGCACTGGGCTACTTTTTATATCAAAAATCTGATATTCGGAGTATATAAAGGCATCGATACTGATGATATCAAAACAGGTAAACAAGCCAAATTATGCTTCAAAAATTTACAAGAAATAGACCTGAGCCAAATTCGTCTCCCTTATGCCGATTGTGCAGCAGTATATGCTATTAACAAAAACTGGAGCGGCTCTGACCTTGAAGGGAGTTTGTTTATAGACTCTATTCTCAATGATTGCTGCTTTGATAAGGCTGACCTATACTCTACTGATTTTTCACGCTCACAAATGCGTAATTGTAGTTTTAAAGGAGCAAGCCTGGTGAATACCGATTTTGAAGATTGTGATTTGACTGGAGCTGATTTTAGAGGAGCCAAAATTGATCAATCCACAAGTTTTAAAAATGCCATACTCAAAGATGCCAAAATAGATACTCAAGTGTAACTATTCCCTTAGCCGAAGGGTTGGCATTGTCTCTAATTTTGACTTAGAATTTTAACAAACATGAGTACTATAGATAAATTAAATCTAAAATCTACTTTGCTTGAGCAGTTCAAAGCTTTTGAGAATACGCTCAATGGCAAAAGCCAAAAACCTATACACAAAATCCGTCAACAGGCAATTCAATCGTTTGATGGGTTGGGTTTTCCTACTACCAAACACGAAGAATGGAAGTATACCAACCTTGGCAAGGTACTCAAAGAAGCATATACTTTTGGGCAAACATCTCCTTTGCAAAAGGCAGATATTGAGCAATTTTTCTTGCCTAACATGCCCAAAGCCAACAACATTGTTTTTGTAAACGGAGTGTATCAGCCGACACTTTCTCAGATTGTATCTTCGGAAGATGTGTTGGTAGTAAAAAACCTGGAAGAAGCTTACGATACCCATACAACACTGGTTGAGCCTCATTTTGCCCAACTTGCCAACAGTGAAGAGGAAGCTTTGATTGCCCTCAATACTGCTTTTGTTCAAGATGGTGTGTTTATTCATGTACCTGCCAATAAGGTAGTAGAAGCGCCTACGGTGTTGTACTTTATCAATGATGCCCGCAACGGAAATGTAGGTGTACAGCCTCGCTCATTGATTGTGGTAGAACAAGGTGCACAAGCCACTTTTGTAGACAAAACTGATACTATAGGTGGTCAGGCAAGCTTTAGTAATGCTGTAATGGAAGTAGTAGTAGAGCCCAACGCTCGAATGACTCACTATAAAGTGCAGAACGATCAGCCTAATGCATCGTATGTGGGCACTACTCAGGTAAAGCAAGCATCTGATAGCTATTATGCCAATACTACCATATCGCTCAATGGTGGGGTCATTCGCAACAACTTGAACATAGCCCTGGATGGTTCTAATGTAGAGTCGAACATGTTTGGCTTGTATATGCTTACGGGTAACACACACGTAGACAACCACAGTGTGGCCGATCACCTTAAGCCTCATTCGCTTAGTAATGAGTTGTACAAAGGGGTGCTGGATGGAAAAAGTACCGGGGTATTTAACGGTAAAATTTTTGTGCGACAGGATGCGCAAAAAACCAATGCTTACCAGCAAAACCGTAATATATTATTGTCTGACAATTCTTCTATCAATACCAAACCTCAGCTTGAGATTTGGGCAGATGACGTGAAGTGTTCGCACGGGGCTACTACCGGAAACCTCGACGAAGAAGCATTGTTTTACTTACGCTCGCGTGGTATTGCAACAAATGAAGCCCGTGCTTTGTTAATTCACGCTTTTGGTAATGAAATAGTAGATAAAATTGAGCTTGAACCTTTACGTGTGTACCTCGAAAACCTCGTCATGGAGCGTTTAGAAGTACAGTTTTAAGCTTTAAACATATAAAGTTATATACTACGGCAAGGTTTGGAGTAACACTCTGAGTTTTGCCGTTTTTTTGTACCCTCTAAGTTAAGGAACGTGATCGCCCCGTAAACGGGATTTCGGGCATAGCCCTCAACAATAACCCCGATAAGAAATCGGGACTTTGAAGCTGTTCGGTTTAGAACATATTAGCTTCGCAGAGCTTGAACTTCGTTCTGCGGTTCTCTTTCCTGACTTTCGTTACCCCGGCAGTTCCGCCGGGACTATGAGCTTTTATTGTCCGTGGTACCGTCCCACGGTCTGGCTCAACATCCCCCGGATGTTGCCTTGCCCGCAAAGTCGAGTAGATAAGGGGATTTTCACCCCAAATCTCTCACAGAACCGTGCGTGATAGTCTCCCATCACACGGCTCTTGTTATACAAATCATCATAATTTAACTCCTGTATTCCAGTGATAAAATGGTAATGACTTTGTCTTGTCGCTTTTAATCCTCCTCATATTATTAAGTTGTTAAAAACTTGAAAACTGTATAACTGAACCCCTTCGCTCCACTTCCATTACAGAAGCTTCTACACTAATACGAGTTCATCCGCCACCCTCTATCATCTCAGTATTCGCCTTGTAGGATCGCTACTTGTACTTTCCCTTAATGATCATAGAGGGCTTCCCCTGTTCCATAACTAAGCCTAAATAAGAGTCATGCCAACTTAATGACGGTTGCCACATAGACACTTGACAGGGTACGCTCTATGCTTTGTCCCAAACTTTATCGGATAAGTCTGGTTTTGACAACAAGTAGCTGTTCTCGACACTTCTTCATTGGTTCACTTGCGTTCATCTCTCTTATTCACACCTGACTCCGTACCAGCGGAGCCTTTTCTCTAGCCGTTCAATACCAAAACATTACTGTCATAGCACCGTAGAGTGGTTTAAAGGCTATTCCTGTAAATCGCCTTTGGTGGGTCTACCACCATCTTAGTTATAGCATACAAAGCTTGTTGTGCTTTGTTTCAGGGCACACCCGATAGCTGCAGCTTTGCTGCGCTGAGCTCTGCCAAAGGCTAAAAGTGCCTCAGTCAGCCTTGAGTTTATGACCTCAATCTCGACACTTATTTTGAACAGGTTCCTAAACCTTGAATATTTACCTGAGGAGTTGTGGCAAACGCTTGTCGAATATGCTCTTTTTCCTTTTCAGGGAAATCATTGTTTGCCAGTTTCAACACTTTGAGCTTGTTGAGTTGTGCCAACCCTTCTGGCAACTTTTGCAAACAGTTTTGCTCAAGGGCAAGGTATTCAAGGCTCACTAATTCGCCCATTTCTATCGGTAAATGGGTTAGACCATTGTTGTTGAGCGATAACTTTTTGAGGTGTTGCAGCTGTGTAATCTCAGTAGGTAGTGCCTTTATATAATTGCCTTGTAGCTCTAACACCTCTAGCTGAGTAAGTTGGCCGATGCCTTCAGGCAAACTATTTACGTGATTGTGGGCAAGGTTTAATTGCTTGAGTTGATATAACTCTAACAGCTCCTCCGGAAAAATATCTAACTGATTGGCAGATAAATCAAGCATACGCAAGTTGCGTAGTTGGGCAATTTCGGGAGGTACAATTTCCAGGTTAGTTTTAGACAAATACAATTGCTCTAGTTTTTGCAATTGGGCAATTTCGGGAGGGAGTACGTTGATCCAGTTTTCACTAAATTTAAGTTTTTTAAGTTGAGCGATCAGGGTAAGTTCTATCGGGAATTGCTCAAACTCATTCCATCGCAAGTTCAAGTAAGTTAAACAAGGTAATTCGCTGATTTCTTTAGGTAGTTTGTCGAGCTTGTTTTCGTTTAAATATAACTGTTCTAACTTTAACAACCCTAATACTTCCAGAGGAAACTCTTCGAACTCGTTCCACCCCAAATGCAGAGTTTTCAATTTGTGTAGGTGTACTATGTCGAACGAAAGGCTGCTCAAGTAGTTTTCGCTCAAATTGAGGGTATTTAAGTGACTTAGTTCAGTCAATACTGGCGGAAACTCATCTATTTCGTTAAAGGCCAGGTTGATGCTTGTCAGGTTTTTGAGGCGGCTTATTTCGGGTGGTAATTCGGTAAGCTCAGTATTGTTTAAGTCTAGATACTGTAGGCGGGCAAAAGGGGCTATCAAATGATTTCGTAAGCAATGTAAAATAATGTTGCCTGAGCTATTCAGCAGAATATTTTGAAGCGAAGCTGGAATACCTTGTCCTTTCATTAGCTCGCAGGCTAAGCTAATGTTTATTTCATCGTTGGTATGTAAGAGTTGCTGTATTTTGGCAATATATTCTGCCAGATTCAATGTAGGGGATAATTTGTCAATCATACCCTGGAGATTGTTGAAAATAACATATTTTATAAATTAGTTTAGTTATAGTTTTAACGTACAATTTAACCCTTTTGGTAGAAAAAACCTAACGAGTATCTTTTCCCTTTTTGTGCAAAAAAAATTACATGCTCTCAACAAATGTACATGCAAAGTACCTCCCTCCCTCCTACCTTTGGACTATGAATCAATTTATATTATCAACACTGGCATTTACTGGTGGGGTTTTTCTTGCCGTTCAAGGTGGACTCAACGCCCAACTAAGCGTATTGCTCAAACATCCTTTGTTGGGGGCATTGGTAGCATTTTTTGGCAGTGCAGTATTTGCCTTGCTCTTTGTAACGCTGGGCGTGCGTACTATCCCCACCTGGCACCAAATCAGAGAGGTGCCCTATTATTTATGGTTTGCGGGTGGGCTGTTTAGTTTGCTGGGCATTAGCTTATACTACTACACCATTCCACGTTTGGGTGTGTCTACTATGATCTCGCTGGGCTTAAGTGGACAACTGGCATTTGCCGTAATTGCGGGGCATTTTGGCTGGTTTGGCTTGCCTCAAGAGCCCATCAATCTACAGCGTTTGCTGGGCGTATTGGCAATGGTAACGGGTATTGTATTGATTAACTGGAAATGAGTAATAGTCCACGACAGGAGCAAGCTTTAAGCAACAAGTCGCAAGTCCTTAGATACCGATTTATATCGGTATTACAGCCTGTTCTTCTAGTAGCGAAAAAACTCATATTTATGAGTTAGAGTATTCAGCCAATAGCCATTGCGTGCGCATAAATGCCTATTATTTCACTAAAAATCAGAAGGTTACACATTTTTTATTTGGTAGAGATTGCATACCATTTACAAACATTAAATCAAAAAAAAATACCACAACATGAACACCACAACATTAAATCTTACTGAAGCAAATTTTGACAACTTAACTGCTTATTGGGCAGAAACCAGCAAATTGTATAAGATGCATTTTGCAGGCGAAGATTTTAGCTATTGTGTAAATCTCGATGCCGAGTGGCCTAATCGAGTGTGGTTGCACCAACCTTTGACCCCAGCTCTTTTGCAGGCAGTCAAAGAAAAAATACAAGGCTTGCCTCAACCAATGGTAGTGCCGTATGTGCACCAGCCCAACCAAGACGCAGACAAAGTTTTTGCGGCTCAAGGGTTTAGGGTAGCTTTTGAGCAAATAGGCATGTCGCTCAAACTGGGCAATACTTACCCACACCAACAAACTAGGGTAATACTGAAGCCTGTAACACACAGCAATGAAGCAACGCTTTGGTCTGAGTTGTTTGAACAAGCCTTTGGCTATTATATTTCGCCCAAGTTTGTAGCCAATCACCCCAAAAACGCTCAATTCTTTACAGTGTATAACCATACCAACGAGCCTGTAGGCACGGCTATGCTTTATCGCACCCAAAAAAACATAGCGGGCATTCACATGGTAGGCATTACACCCAACATGCGCCGCCAAGGATATGCCGAAGCCATTATGCATGAGGTATTGCAGCTTGCCACTGTCCAACAGCTAGAGTATGCTACCCTGCAAGCCTCGGCAATGGGCAAAGGGCTTTATCTTAAGTTGGGTTTTGCGGAGGGTTTTGTGATGAAGAGTTATATTTTGTAACTTCAGGTACTTGTTTGTTGGGCTAACTCGTGAATATTGAACTTGTCACAACTTACCGTATACCACTACCAAAAGAAAGTGGCAAGTTTAAGTCCACTCACCTATAATTTGCCATTTTTGTCGCAGCTCCAGGGGCATATAGTTTAGGTCTCGCGCACTCGCTTTCTTGTTTGCCAAGTCTACCACCTTGAGGGTTTTGTCAAACTCCTGAGGGTCAATATTCAACCTTTGCATCTGTTGGGTGTCTACATACAAATATTCAAACAGATTATTTTCCTTGTTTTTAAAGCAATCGATCAGCTCTGATGCAATTGCCTCTAGGGGGTTATGATAAATGCTGACTTCTGTTAAACTGGCGGGAAGCTGCTCGATGCCTGACAAATAGTTATCGCCTACATTGAGCTTTTGGAGGTTTGGGAGGCGGGCAAGCTCCGGCAATGTATGCAGTTGGTTAGAAAAAACCTCTAAATGAGTAAGCGCTTGTAAACACTGTAGGGTGTGGGGTAGCCGGACAAGGCAGTTGAAACCCAACTGCAAATAGGTAAGCTGGGTAAGGTTGCCTATAGTGTCGGGGAGTTGCTCCAGGCGGTTGTCAAACAAGTTTAAGATTGTTAAATTTATCAGCTTGCCTATAGCGTCAGGCAAGTCAACTAACTGGTTTTTGGCAAGCAATAACTGCTTCAATTGGGTAAGCGCTCCTAGTGCGGTGGGTACCTCTACCAGTAGATTATTATTGATGTACAAGCGTTTCAAGTTGGTTAAACTCCTGATTGACCCAGGTATACTACTAATTTGGTTATTGTTCAACTGAAGTACTTCGAGGTGGGGCAAATCGCACAACTTGTCTATATTGGTAATTTGGTTATTGTTGAGGTAAAGTACTTGTAAGTTTTTTAATGTGGTAACCCATGCAGGTATTCTCTCAATCTGGTTATCGCTTAGGTTAAGATTGGTAATACGGGGGGTTTGCCGTATTTCTTCAGGAAACTCCCTCAAACCCTGATGACGGTAGCTCAATAACTTCATAAATGTTTTTTACCCAAAAATCCTGTATATTCACCAGTAAAACAAACAAACCAATGCAAGAATTTGACACCATAGAAGAAGCCTTTCGCTGGTTTCTTGAAAACGTATTTCCTGAGTTACCTACCGCATCTAAAATAAAACTACGAGATGTAAAGTATTGCTACTATAGCGAAGATAGAAAGGTATCGGAGAAAAGAATGAAGCGGGTTTTAAGCGAATATGGAGAGTTTAAAACTGTATATCAATTCACAAAAAAGGAAGAGTAAATATTGCAATTATTTTTTATATGCAATATTAATTATGTATATTTACTCTGTATTTCAAGTGAAATATAGCCCAAGAGGTTAAAGTTTTGACGAACCACCTCAAGGGCTTTTTGTAACAAAAAATTATTACAGTATGCAAGGTAATGAAAATTATTTGGCTCAGAAAAATACCACCAAAGAGAAAGCCCAAACCTATATGCTTGCCACAGAAATCTGGTTTTTACAACAAAACATCCGCGAAACTCTGGAAATTATCAAGTTCGACGCAGACGATTTGCTAGAGATATATCCGTACCAACTGGGCATCAAGTGTACTGTTACGGTAAGTCAATTGTATCCACGCTTGCGTCTATTACGCAAAAAAATAGACAATTTGATGCCTGATGTACAAGCATGTACATACCTGACTAAAAACGCGGAACAAAACCGAGACATTGAGGTTGAATAAACAAAGAAAGCCCTTGTACTTATAAGAACAGTACAAGGGCTTTTTATTCATCGTAGAAGCCTACTAAAAAAAGAGCTTCACTCCTACCTTGGCAAAAAATGGAGTACCTGGGGTAAAATGAATTTCAGATACAGGGTTGGCTTCGTTTTGCAAACGTGACTCTGTGTCAAACTGGGCTTCGTCCCAGGCTTGATCTAACAGGTTTTGCGCCGAAAAACTCACCTCAAATCGTTTGTGGGTATAGTTTAGGCTGGCGTCTAACAAAAAATACCCTTGCGCAATCACGCTGTTGTCTTCATTGGCAGCCCGATCGTCCATCCAACGATAACGCAAGCTACCGTTCCAACCCGCTTTGGTTTTGAAAGTCAAGCCTCCTATGCTGGTAAAAGAAGGTGCAAGCGGAATCAGGTTTTCGCCTTCGGGTGCTTGTGTGCTGCGTGCGTGGGTCCAACTTACGTTGGCATCGGCATACAGCCAAGGGGTAATCTGATAACGCAAAGCAAAGTCTACCCCCAAGCGACGTGTTTCGCCGCTGGGTTCTACTATGCCCTCGTCGCCTACGTATACAAACTCTTGCTCAAGGTCGAGCCACCAACCCGCTACCGACAGGTACATATTGGCAAAGGGTTTCAGGTTTACCCCAACATCGGCACCCAAAGCGCTAGGCAAGGTTTGGGTAGTCTGTTGAGCTACTACTACCCTTGCATCGTTTGAGTGAAACCCATAGCCCGACTTGGCAAACAACTCTACCGCTGGGTTGAGTGTATAGCTCAAGCTTAGTTTAGGGCTTACAATGGTTTGCGCTTGGTTTTGTCGTTGATAATTGCTGCTAAGGGCATCAATGTACTCAAAGTCAAAATGGTCTACCCGCACCCCAACATTTGCCTTAAGGCGGGGCGTCAACTGCAAGGTTTCGTTTATAAATGCAAAAACATTGGTCTCTTGCACGTTGCCCAATGAGACTGTACTAAGGGTGGTACGTCGCCCCAAGGTGCGCGAAAGCTCATTATTTCGCACATTGTCGCGGCGAATGCCAGCCCCCAGGTGACTAAACAACTTAGTGCCGCCAAAATCACTCTCTAAGTGGTAGTTGGTCTGGTATCCAAAGATACTGCGATTTTCCTTCTGGCGAATTTGATCGCCATTCACTGGGTCATTCAAAAAGAAGGTAAAGTTAGAATACAGCTCAAAGTTATAATCGATCAAGTACACTTGGTTGTCCCAGATAGCCCCATTGTCCATCATCTGCTTAAGTTTCACCGATATTTGGGTACGGCTGGTTTCGCCCCCTTCGGTATCGTCTATTGCGCCCCAGCGCGAAATAAGCCCTTGATCAACTGCTCGTTGAGGAATTTGCCCGGAGGCATCCCATTGACTGCTAAAAGTAGACGCTTGTACAGTCAACATTTTGTTGTCGCTTAGGTAGTGGTGGTACTTTGCCATTAGGTTCAAACGGCTAAAGTTTTGCGAACTCTCAAAGTAGCCCGCCGAGCCCATATATTCGGCGGCAAGGTAAGCACTTTGGCGATTTTCTTTTTTCTGTTTTTCGCTCAACAAATCGAGCATTCCTACTACCCGATAAGTATCAAACTGCCCGGCTTCCAGCAAAATACTGCTCTGCTCTAATGCGTCTTTGGTTTGAAAAGCAACAAACCCCGCCGTGGCAAAATTACCCTTATCGGCGTTGTACATCCCTTTCTGAAAGTCTACCCTTTCTACCGTTTCCGGAATAACAAAATGCAAGTCTGCATAGCCCTGACCGTGCGCGTGCGACACCATATTTACTGGCATGCCGTCTACCGACAGGTGAATGTCGGTGCCGTGGTCAATGTCAAAGCCGCGCAAAAATATTTGTTCTGCTTTGCCACCTCCAGCGTGTTGCGCAATAAAAAGCCCGGGTACAATGCGCAAGATGTCTTGTGACGACTGCGTGGGGCGCAACAAAATATCGACATTGCCAAGGGGGTTGAGCTCTTCGCTACCTACAGTTTTTGGGGTCGATACCATTATTTCTGACAACATAAGATTGCTGGACGTCAACAAAGTAGTCAGCCTTACACTTTCATTGTCTTTTACTGTTACATTGACTTGTTGGGTTTGGTACCCAATGTAAGAAAACCTCAACGTGTATTGCCCTGCCTTTAGGTGGTCGAGTTGGTATTTGCCAAATGCATCGGTGGCAACACCTTGGCTAGTTTCTACTAAAAACACACTGGCTCCTGCCAATGGTAAATGATCGTTGGCGCTTTGCACTATTCCTTGTATAGAACCTTGGTGAGCAGCAAACGAGGTGCTTATTACTGCCAACCACAAGAGTCCGCAGATAAAAATATTTTTAAAAAAAGACATAACAATTCTGTTACTATAACTTTTAAGTGAAAAAAATCAAGTGATAATACTAGTACCTCAACCACTAAATACCTCACTCATTATTTCGGCGATTTTTGCCCACTGACTTTACTTCAAAAAACTTGCGTAGCTAAGGCTATGCGCGATTTTTGAAGTGCGTCAGAAAACAAAACTCATCCCAAATAATAGGGTATTTACTTAATGGTTAAGGTACTGGCTAAACAACTGACAAACAAAATGTTAAGCCTGAGGCGGAGGAGAGGCAGGCACAAGTGTAATAGAAACAGTGCTTGCTTGATAAAAAGGGAGGGAGAACATATACAAGGTTTGTTTTAAACAAAAAAGCAACCTTGGTTTAGTAAAGTATTTGCCAGTAGTAGCCACTACCTGTGGCAAATGGTGATGCAAATGTACAGGCGGTGCTACTAATACAAACAATTCTTTGATGTGGTCGTGCCCGTGGTGATCTTCTGTGGCATGGGCGTGGGTGTGATGATGTACACCCCCATGATGATGTGCATCGAGGTAATGCAACCAGTGGTGCCCCATCTCTAGCACTACCGCCCCCAGCAATAGTAGTAGGTATATGTGATAAGGGGCGATATATTTTTTGTATAATGACACAATCAAGCGATGATGTGGCGCCAAATATACAAGGTTATTCAATAGTTTTCACCTCCTGTTTTTTATAAATATATTTTAAATGTTTCGTCGAGAGAATATTATATCAACTGTAGCTAACTTAATATCTGATGTTAACAGATTGAATTTAGCTCTAAGCACCAATGGAGAGCAGGCGTTTTTTTGGGTGAATTTTCTTCGCTTGGGCAAGCGTTCCGACGAATGATCAAACTCTTACACTTTTACCCAAAAACCTTGTATATTTATCCGCAAAACACACATTGCCATGCAAGAATTTGACACCATAGAAGAAGCCTTTCGCTGGTTTCTGGAAAACGACTTTCCTAATTTATCCTCAGAAGATAAGGTCAAGTTAAAAGACGTAAAATATTCTTTTTACAAAGAAGGACGCAGTTTATCTAAAAAGAAAATGGTAAACGTAATGGAAAAATATGGAGAGTTTAAAACAGTATATAAATATGGAAGTAATAAAAAATAACATCGTTATTAATATTATTTTTAACGATATTATACTATATTTACTCTGTATTTCAAGTGAAATATAGCCCAAGAGGTCAAAGATTTGGAAGATCTACCTCAAGGGCTTTTTGTAACAAAAAATTATTACAGTATGCAAAGTAACGAAAATTTTGCAGAGCGAAAAGCTAGAGCCGACCAAGAAACCTCAGGTATTATGGAGTATGCCAACTTATGGGCAATTCAACAAAAAATTCGCCGAAACCTTGAGGCACTTACCTTCGATACCGACGAAATACTCGACCTTTATCCACACCACAAAGCGCCTGTTTGTTATGTCACCAAACGCAAGCTAGACGACCAACTCGGCTTGTTGCGCCAAAGGGTAGACGATCTCTTAATCACTATAGAAAGAGCAGCGGTATTTCATAATAAGTTTGAAGAAAGAGAAAACAAGCACGAGATAAGGCTGGCTTTTAAAGCATACCCAAGGGGCAAATATCATTTTTGAAAAAACTAAGAACTTAACAAAGATAACAGCCCTTGTACTGGTTTTGCCAATACAGGGGCTGTTTGGCTACTTCCAATTTGTGTAGTAAAATATTCTCACAAATCCCTTCCTTATATTTTCAAACAAAAAATCTTGTATATTCACCAGTAAAACAAACAGACCCATGCAAGAATTTGACACCATAGAAGAAGCCTTTCGCTGGTTTTTGGAAAACGAATACCCTAAACTCTCATCAAAACAAAAGCTTGAGATAAAAGATGCAAAGTATTCTTTTTATAAAGAAGGGAGAAAAGTATCTGAAAAACGGATGAAACGAATTTTAAGTGATTATGGGTATTTTAGCGTAGTATATAGATTTGAAGGGAAATCAGAATAATTTTTTCGCTTAAAATAAATAAAAGCGAAAAAATTACTATATTTACTCTGTATTTCAAGTGAAATATAGCCCAAGAGGTCAAAGATTTGGAACATCTACCTCAAGGGCTTTTTGTAACAAAAAATTATTACAGTATGCAAAGTAACGAAAATTTTGCAGAGCGAAAAGCTAGAGCCGACCAAGAAACCTCAGGTATTATGGAGTATGCCAACTTATGGGCAGTTCAGCAAAAAATTCGCCGAAACCTTGAGGCACTTACCTTCGATACCGACGAAATACTCGACCTTTATCCACACCACAAAGCGCCTGTTTGTTATGTCACCAAACGCAAACTAGACGACCAACTCGGCTTGTTACGCCAAAGGGTAGACGATCTCTTAATGACTATAGAAAGAGCAGCGGTATTTCATAATAAGTTTGAAGAAAGAGAAAACAAGCACGAGATAAGACTCGCTTTTAAAGCATACCCAAGTAGAGCTTTCTTATAAAAAATGAGAAACCTCTCTGAAGCTTGCAAAGTACAATGTTTTGATCGGGCGTGGAGACACTGCCCGAGGCGGAAATATGGTTTTTCGGGGGTATATTCTCCTAAATAGCCTTTTATAAGAAAACCCTGCATACCCAAGGGGCAAATATCATTTTTGAGAAACTTACCAAGAACTCAAAGCTCTTGTACTCATTTTATAAGTACAAGGGCTTTTTTATGAAAAATTGGGCAAATTGCTCACCCGTGCATAAGGGTGTTGGGCGGTTTTCTGAAGGGTATAATAACTGTTCAAACCCGAAATGCCTACATCGCCCAAGCTTGCCAGGTCTATGTAGCCTTGGTCGTTTACTGCTTCATCGGGCGCTATCAGGTGCATAATTTCGCCAATAATCAAAGTAGTGCCATTTATTTGGATGGGCACTTCCTGCACAAACCTCATCCCTAGCTTGAGCTTGCTTTCTTTGACAAAAGGGGCTTTAAAATCAAACAAATATTCTTCGGTAAGACGGCATTTGTCAAACTCCGATTCGCCTTTATCAAACTTTACTGAGGTATAATGCGCTTGCTCGACAAACGATTCGTGCACATGGTTGATGGTATACAGGCCGTTGTCGCAGATGTTTTCGTAGGTATGGCGGCGCACCTCACCCTTGGGACGCATAATAAACCCCAACAAAGCCGGATTGCTGCCCAAATGTACTACTGAGCTAAAAATGGCCAGATTAGGCTCGTCGTTGTCAGAGATAGACCCAATGAGGTTGGCGGGTTTGATACCACTCACTGAGTTGATAATATTTAATCGTTTTACCCTTTCGGTATTTTCAATGTCTTCTTTGGTCAAATGCATAGGTATCAATTTATAATTTTACGCTTGACATCCCTCCGTCTACATGAATAATTTGTCCAGTCATCCAATTGGCTTTGTCAGAGAGCAGAAAAGCCGCCGTTTGAGCAATGTCGTCAGGAGTGCCTATTTTTTTGAGCGGGTGGCGTTGGGCGTTTTTGTCTTTTTTATCATCAGAGTTGAGTAAACGACCTGCCAATGGGGTATCGGTAATAGAAGGCGCAATGGCATTTACTCTAATGCTAGGGGCAAACTCTGCCGCCAAAGCACGGGTCAAACCCTCAACGGCACCTTTAGAAGCAGCCACCTGCGCGTGAAACGCAAAACCGGTTTGTACGGCTACGGTAGAAAAAAACACCACTGAGGCATTATTCGCAGCTTTCATTTTTTTTTGTACTGCCTGCAGCACCTTTATTGCGCCCAATACCTGTAGCTCATAATCATTGGCAAATTGCTGGGGTTTGATGCGGGCAAAGGGCAATAAATTGATGCTACCTGGGCAATAGGCTACCCCGTCGAGACTGTCAGGCAGAAAGTCTAAATTAAGGGTTTCATCTGTTACATTGAGCGGGTGGTATTGTACGCCTGCAGTCGTGTTGTTTACTTCGGTGGTATGATAGGTAGCATATACTTGATGCCCCTCGCTGGCTAGTTGTGCTACCAGGGCTTTGCCTATGCCAGACGAGCCTCCAATGATTAAGTAATTTTTCATAACCACTTAACTATTTGTAGCTTAAGTTGTTTTGAAATAACTTTTGCTAATGGAATCGTTCGTATATTTGAATGAAGTATATATTTTATCTATATAATAATAATGAGCTTAACGTTTAACATAAGAGGATTGCTAATTCCTCAAGATAAAAATATTAGAATTCAACTATCTCATGAAGAGTTTAAAGAAAACTTTATTTCTTCCTTTTGATAATGATTCTTCTCGGCATTTAATTTTTGCTAATTACCAAGAATATATGGAGAGCTTTAGACAAGGAATTACACCGAATTTTACTCAATGGATCAATGGAAGTTTCACTACTACCAACCCAAATGATATTGATTTAGTAACACTCATTGACCATGAGGTATTAGCAAAAAACAGCGTTTGCTTACACAAAAATTGCTCAATCATGATGAACTAAAAAAAAAGAAAATTGACGCCTATTTCATAAGGCTATACCCAACAACCCACAAGTATCATAACACAACAGTATTAGACCTATTACATTGGGAAAACTTTTTTAGTCATACTAGAAAAAACAGCGCTGGTAAAAAATTCTCAAAAGCATTTATAGAAATCATAAACAATTAATAATATGAACCAACAAGAGTTATCTTCAGAAGTAAACCACGAACTCATAGGAGTTTTAGAGCAAATCCAACAAATCGATTATATGATTGAAATGCATACAAACGATGAAGATGATTTTACGCTAAACCAATACCAATATAAAAGAACTCAATTTTTACAAGAACTACGTGAGTTGCTGCAACAAATGAATATTTCGCCTACCGATTTAGTTGCTTAAAGTACTACTCAAGCGCCCCCAACAACTCTCCCATTTCTATTTTTTGGGCACAATCAAAATGTCCTTTGGGGCAGGCGGCATGCCCATGCAAACCACAAGGACGGCACGGCAAATCGGGTACTTGTACTATGGTAGCATTATCAGACAAAGGACCATAGCCAAAACTGGGGGCAGTAGAGCAATAAATAGTGCAACTAGAGGCATTCATAGACGAGGCAAGGTGCATAGGTGCCGAGTCGTTTACGTAGTTCATCTGAGCGTTTTGCATCAATGCAGCCGACTCAAGCAAAGTCAGTTCTCCTGCCAAGTTTTTGATGCTGGGGTATTGGGCATCTGCCATTATTTGCTCGCATGCGGCCTTGTCGCCAGGTGCTCCTAACAAATATACCTGCGGCGGAGTGTCATACTTTTGTGCTATAGCGCGCAATAGCTCTATCCAACGCTCTTGCAAAAACTGTTTGGTAAACCACACTGAAGTAGGCGCCATACATATATAAGGAGTGTTTTGTCTATAGGTAGCCACCTTAGCAAACTGGGCTTGGGTGGGGTATAGTTTGGGGCGTACTCGTTGCCCGTTGGTAAGGTGCGCCACCAGTCCCAGTACTCGGTCTACTTCGTGAATGCTGTCACCGTACTGATAGGCTACCTTTTTGGAAAACAACCACGCCAACGGGTTTTTTTTGAAGCCAATGCGCTGGGGAGCCCGCGAAAATGCTGTCATGAGCCCAGTAGCAAAAAAGCGTTGCATGTTTACTACCACATCGTAGCGGTTTTGTCGAATGCGGCTAATCATTCTAAACATGTTTTTTTTCTTGTTTTCTTGCTTATTCCACACCAATACTTCGTTGAGCAGAGGGTGCCCTTCGAGCAAACTTTCGTTGCCTTTGCGCAACAAAAAATCAATTTTTGCTTCAGGGTAAAACGCATGTATTTTTTCAATTACTGCTGTTCCCAGAATAACATCACCAATAAAAGCCGTTTGTATCAATAATATTTTTTGCACTTTCACAGAATATCTCCAACTTTAAATTTATTTAAATAGTCCATAGCACCGACAGGAGCAAGATTTAAGCAACAAGCTTCAAGTTGCCTCCTGTTCCAGAGACAACTAACAAAATCATAGTATACTTATTTTCAGTGGTTTATGAATTTGTTAGTTAAAAGGGTTGATAGGGTTTTAGGTACTAGGCACTAGGTTCTAGGTATACCCTGCTCCACTAACAACCAACAGGGGGCAAGTCCTTAGATACCGATGAATATCGGTGCTTCAAGTTAGTTCCTGTTATCCTAGCAACTAAAAAATCTATAAAACACTGATTATTAGATGTTTTTAGTAAAAAACGCCATACTGCCAGACATTTTTCGGTTGTGGGGACACAAACCGAGGCGACTGTCGCACTTATAAATACTATGGGCTATCAACCAAAGCACAAAAATAGGTATGAAGATAGGATTTGATGCAAAAAGAGCTTTTTTTAATCGCAGTGGCCTAGGAAACTACAGTCGCAATATGCTGCAATTGCTTGCTCAACACTACCCTGAGCACCAATATTGCCTTTATACCCCCTCTGACCAAGACACCATTGCGTTTAACTTACCAAAACAACCCATCATCAAGACACCCCAAAGCTGGACAAACCGCAAGCTAAAATCGCTTTGGCGTAGCCTTTGGATGGCAAAAGACCTACAACGCGACGACATAGACTTGTTTCACGGGTTGAGCAACCAACTGCCCAAAAACATTGGCAAGTTTAAAGGCAAATCGGTAGTTACTATTCATGACCTTATATTTTTGCGTTACCCAACATTGTACAAAAAGGCTGACCGGATGATAGATACCCGTAAGTTTCGCCACGCTGCCCAAGCTGCCGACCGGGTGATTGCAGTAAGTAAGCAAACTAAAGCCGATTTGGTCGACTTTATGAATATTTCCCCCGATAAAATAAGTGTGGTTTATCAAAACTGCCACTCATCTTTTAGCAAGTTGGTAAGCAAAGAAGAAAAAAGTCAATTAAGCACTGTATACCATTTGCCCCAAAACTATATGTTGTCGGTGGGTACTATAGAAGCCCGCAAAAACATAGGCATTGTGATAGAAGCCATGCAAAAAGAAGCGATTGATATGCCGCTGGTAGTAGTGGGGAGCCCTACCCCCTATCTCGATACGCTCAAAAACCTAATTGCTCAAAAACCACCCAAAGCCCCTATTATTTTTTTGCATCAGGTACCTCTAAAGCACTTGCCAGGTTTATATCAAATGGCTCAATTATTTGTTTATCCTTCTATTTTCGAGGGTTTTGGTATTCCTATTCTTGAGGCTTTACATTCTGATACCCCCGTGATCACAAGTCAGGGCAGTTGTTTTCCCGAGTCGGGCGGAAACGCTGCTCAATATATAGATCCACACAATGTCGATTCAGTCATTGATGTGCTCAAGCAAGTACTCAATGATACTGATTTACAGCAAGAAATGATTGCCAAAGGACAACAACATCGCAAAAATTTTGCGGGTGATAAATTAGCCCAGGATTTGATGCAAGTATACCAGTATGTGCTAAAAAATTGATTAACCCTCCGCTGAAAATCAATAGATTATATATTTTCTTGTAAAGCCGTATTTTTACATTGGTTGCCAAAAATACCTACGCATGGTTTTTATTTGGCGAAGATTATAAACCCCTTGATGAGGTTTGGCTACACCTAGGTGAAAAGCATCGAAGTATTGTCTTAAGTGAGGTGCACCAGACCTAATAAATGATGTCATTGATCTAAAAAGCCCTTTGACAAATACAGTTTGCCTGAAAATATCGTATTTTTGCAGTTAGTACCAATTTTTTTAAAATAGTAAGATCATGGAAGTTAAAAGTGCCGAATTTATCAAAAGTAGTACCGACTACACCCAATGCCCGGCAGTACACCAGCCTGAATATGCTTTTATTGGACGTTCGAACGTGGGGAAGTCTTCCTTGATTAACAAGTTGACCAATAGAAAAAGCCTGGCAAAGACATCTCAAAATCCGGGTAAAACCCAAACTATCAATCATTTTCTTATCAACGATCGCTGGCACCTGGTAGATTTGCCAGGGTATGGTTACGCCAAAGCAAGTAAAACCGAACGCAAAAAATGGGGCAAGATGATCAATGACTACATCTTGAAACGAGAAGTGTTACTAGGTATTTTTGTATTGATAGATGCTCGCCATGAGCCCCAAAAAATTGATCTGGAGTTTTTGGAGTGGCTCGGTGAAGAGAGAGTTCCTTTTACAATGGTGTTTACCAAATCAGACAAATTATCGTCTAACAAACTGCCTCAGGCTATAGCCAGCTACCGCAAGGCTATACTTAGAACCTGGGAAGAAATGCCCACTCACTTTGTCACTTCGTCGGTGTCAGGGTTAGGATGCGACGAAATATTAAAATTCATAAGGGACGTAAATAAGACTTTCCAACATTGAAACGTTGATCTGATTTAGTGTTAAAGCCACAAAACACATAGACATTTTAACGCATCATTACGTATCGTTTTTAAAAAATGTCTATTTTTGAGGCTATTTTGCAAAAGGTGTATGGTGTTTTGTTCATTTTTAGACTAGATAAATATGAAGAAAACACGTGCTGCATATTATACATATTGCTTAGTAACGTGTTTGCAATAACCGTCCGGTTTAGTTTTATCCCCTTGGCTATACTTCGTTGCTTTTATTGCCCGTAGCTCTGCCTTCGGCTAAAAGTACCCCGTCTGGCTTTGGGTAAATTTACTAAATATGGAAACTTATTTTGAAAACGTTGCTTAAAGAAAGTAAAACTTTCGAATCAATTTTTATCAAAAAATATCAAATCGAATGGATTTAAAAAAGATTGCTGCCATCTCAGGAAAACCAGGGTTGTTTAAAGTAGTAAAACCTACGCGTTCTGGTGTGATTGTAGAATCATTGGATAAGAAAAAACGCAAGGTGGTAGTGGGAGCTACCAGCCGTATGTCAGTGTTGAAAGAAGTATCCATCTACACAACAGATCAAGAAGGCTCGGTGCCTTTGGCAAATGTTATTCTAAAGATATATCAAGACTTTAACGAAGATATACAAAAACTCAACTCTAAAGCCTCTTCAGCAGATTTGATGGCATTTTTGAAAAGCATAGTGCCTGATTATGATGAAGAAAAAGTGTATGTATCAGACGTAAAAAAACTGATTAGTTGGTATAAGCTAATTGTCGAAAATACGCCCGAAACATTGGAAGAGTTAGCCAATGGTACACATGAAGAAGAAGAGAAAGAGGCTAAAGCTGACGAGAAAGAAGAGACGGAGAAAAAAGAGTCTTAAATTTAGAAATACACCAATACTATCAAACCAATAAGTTCGCTGGGAGTAGCTCCGCGAACTTATTGTTTTTTTTGTGCTTATCTTATTCGCCAGAGTTCAAGTTTTTCTTACCAAACTTAAGGGGCAATAAATCGGCAATAGACGAAACTACATACACCTTCTCTTCTTGACCTTGCAAAATCAACTGAATGTTATGAGGCTGTTTTTCTTCATATTCGAGCATTGCCTGGCGACAAGCCCCACAGGGTGCAGCTGGTAAAAATACTTCATCGCCCCGCTGAGCAGCTACTGCAATGGCTTTGATTGTACGGTTGGGGTATTGGGCACCAGTATAATAAATAGCGGTTCGCTCGGCACAAATACCAGAAGGGTAAGCCGCGTTTTCTTGATTGCTCCCTGTCACTACTGTTCCATCATCCAGCAAAATGGCTGCGCCTACCAAAAAATTGGAATAAGGGGCATACGCCTGATGGGTTATTTTTTCGGCGGCTTTGAGCAAGCTGGCATACTCTGGGGCAAGTTCTGACGGGCGATCATACACATCTATAGAAAGCGTAATATCGAGTTTTTTTCTTTGATCTGTTTGGCTCATGTTACTTGAATATTTAGGAGACAAAGTCAAATGTCCATCGAGCAACTTTTGACTTATAGTATTTTAATGGTTCAAGTAACAAAGATACAGGTAACCAAACATAAGTACTTGTTATTATTGTACCTATAGCCATTGATTTAGGGCTTTATCCTGAGTTTATTTTTTTCTCAACATTTCCAGCTCTTGTTCTTTAGCTTTTAAAGCTTCCTGGAGGTCGGCTTTCTCTTTTTCAAATTTTTCTATGATTCGAGCAATAGATTTCTGTTGAGTTTCTAGTATCTCTTGGGCTTTGGCTGTTTCTTGCTCTTTGATAGAAGCAATATTGATAGCAATCTTTTCTTTTTCAAACGCTTCTTGCTTTTGCTTTGTAATATCTTTGATAAACACTGCCACTCCAGTGATTTTACGAAGCTTATTCTTAATAGGGATAAAAGAAAACTGCCAATAAATATCCTGGTTGTTTTCAGGGTGATTAAAAATCTCTTCTATTTGTATTTTTTCGCCTTCCAGTGTTTTATCATAATGCTGTTTCCAGTAGTTAAACTTATCTTCCTGAAATGTCTCTGTAATATTTAATCCTGCTTTTAGGGTAATATTTCGAGTAGCATAGGCTGCCCTCATTTTATCATTCAGCAAAGTGATTTTATAACTTTGGTCTACCGTCAAAATCATCTCTTCAGTGTTGTTAATCACTGCTTTTAGGTTGGCTTCTCTATTTTGTAGTTTACGTTGAGTCAGTAATATTTTACGCTCAGCGTTCTTTCTATCGGTTATATCTACCGCAAACTCTACCAGCTTGTAAGGTTTGCCACTCAGGTCAAATATAGGATTAAAACTGCCCTGTATCCATATTTCTTTTCCGTTTTTAGACACTCGGCGCGACTCACCCGAATGATACTCGCCTTGTACCAGTTTATCCCACAGTAGTTGATAAGCTTCAGAGTTGCGTTCTTCGTTAGTAACCAATACGGCATGGTTTTGCCCAATAATATCGTCACGCTTATATTCCATCAAACGCAGGAAGATATCGTTTGCTTCCAGAATGTTGCCATCCATATCATACTCCACAGTGGCATTTGAACGACGGAAAGACTCGAGCTGCCCCTGGAAATCAAGCCTTAGTTTTTTGTCGGTCGTAACATCAAAGGCAATTTTAAGAATTTTATACGTTTTACCTTCTTTATTTTTAATGGGAGTAAAGGTAGTTTGCAACCACACCTCTTTGCCATACTTAGCGATTTGCTTAAACTCTCCCTTATGAGGCACTCCATTTTTCAGGTCATTCCACAATGCCTTGTAATCGTCGCTTTCAAAATCTTCGGTATCTATAAACATTCGGTAATGTTTGCCAGTAATTTCAGCTGCCGAATAATTCATAGTTTCTAAAAACAACTCATTGGCATTCAATATTTTAAACTCAATGTCCATTTCCAGTGTAATCAAGGTCGTATTCATGGCGTACGACTGTGCAGTAAGCACTTCTTGATTTTCTTCCATTTCTCCTTGAGTATGTTGTAAGGTAAGCAGGTTGTCGCGCATTTCCTTTTCTTGGTCACGCATTTGTCGGGTAATCTCCGTAGACTCCAACAAGAGTTTGTGGGTTTGTTCTGTGGTTTTTACTGCATACAAGGTAGATGCAATGTTTTCGCCTAACTTTTCAAGAAAATCAATTTTATACCTAGGTATCTCCTCAAACGATGCCAATTCCATTACCCCGTACACCGTTTCATTTAGCTTTAATGGAATAACCAAAATGCAGCTAGGGTTAGCCCCTCCCATTCCCGAAGAAATATCTACATAATCATTAGGAATATCGGTCACATAAATAGTGTCTACATCGTTGTAAGCCTGTCCTACCAAGCCTTCGTTTGTGTTGATTTGTTGGATTCGGTATTTTTGCTTTCCAAAGGCATAACTAGCCAATAATTCTATAAATATATTCTGCTCGTCATTGTCATTTACTATATAAATGCCTCCTTGGTTGGCATCAATGTATTTTACAATGTTAGAGATGATCTCATAACCGAGTGTTTGGGTGTTTTCACGGTAAGTTTGTAAAATATTGCTAAACATCGCCAACCCTTTGTTTGCCCAGGCACGTTCTTGCTCCTCTATATTTACTGCACTTAGTTTTTCGCGCATGTTTAGCAGTGCTTCTGACAAAGTATCTTTTTCTTCGGCTTCATAAGATAAATCCAACTCGCCTTGTTCAATACCTTTGATAAAAGTGGTTGCCTGACGTATTTTACCAATCAACAAGTTAAGTGTATCAGCAATAATTCCTATCTCATTTTGTTTTTTATAATCTATTCTTTGGTCAAGGTCTCCCGTTTGAATGAGTGCTGCACTGTTGTTTATTTTTTGAATTGGTATGGCTATCCAAGTGTTATACACCAGGTACCCTAAAGCAAGAAACAAGAAAAACATCCCCCAATTGATATACAACAACAACTGTAGGGTTGCCTGAGTATTGTTTACAATAGACTCACAACTGTCAAGTAACTCATTGGTTTGTTTTGACAAAGGATCAATATTTTGCTGAAGCGCCTTGTAAGCTTTGGTGCTTATCGAGTCTAAAGAATAATCTTTGTTTAAAGTAAGTTTGTATTTTTTGGCAAGTTTCAATGCCAATGCATCAATGGCAGCTATAGTATCTTTGGCATTGAGCAATTCATTAATACCTTGAGTAGCAATAGAATCGTTGATAATTTTTTGTTGGGCTGCCCAAAAATCAAGCACGGCTTGCGCGGGAGACAATTTGTTATATTGATTGTAATCAAATTGTACACGACTTGCCAGGGTGAGCGCATTTGTTTTATAAGTATTCCATATAGGAGCAATAAGGTCTAAGTTTAACCGGAACTCAGGTGTATTGCCTGGCAAACTAATACTTTCTTGCTCTACTGCTACCTCTCCTTCCTGGGTTACAAGGTTAAGCATTACCTGATAACGATTTATACTTTTACGCAGTAAACGTTGACTGTTTTCAGTTTCATATTGTTGGCTAATATGATGCGCAAACAAAAGAGAAGAGCTAATATCTTTATTGGCTTTAGAAATCTCATTATACAGTTTATTATAGTTTTCTATTTTACTGTTGTATACATTGATAAACAGTTGTAAAATAAAAAATATAACTGCAAATGAAATAAAGAATAGGATGATTTTATTTTTGATGACCCTATGTTTATTATTCATACTTTATTCAATTATCCTATTTGAAGGGGTTTGTTAATCAAGTCTAAATTTAATTATAAAAAACAAAGTGGCTATATAAAACCAGCTATTTTTATTAATAATAAATACCATAGCCATGATATTTTGGTTTTCAATAAGTTGACTTAGCTTTGGGGTACGAAACACAATCACATTTAATATGGCACATATTTTAGTTATAGGAGCAGGAAGGTCTGCTGATGCGCTTATCGATTATCTGGCAAAAGCCGTGCAAACTTATCAATGGAAAATGACAGTTGCTGATGTGTCTACTGACCTGTTGACACAAAAGTTGGCACCTTATCCACACGTTAAAACGCTGGTGTTTGATATATATAACCATTCGCAAGCAACTGAAACTATAGCCAAAGTCGATATGGTGGTCTCCTTATTACCGGCCAGCTTACATGCCGAGGTAGCCAAATATTGCTTAATCCATCAAAAACACTTATTGACAGCCTCTTATTTGTCAGAAGAAATTAAAGCCATGGCAAAAGATGTAGAAGAAGCTGGGCTGATATTTTTAAATGAAATAGGGCTAGACCCAGGCATTGATCATATGTCGGCAATGCAAATGATTGATGAGATCAAGTCACAAAATGGCAATATTGTGTCCTTTAAATCATATACAGGTGGCTTGGTTGCCCCAGAGTATGACAACAATCCCTGGCATTATAAGTTTACCTGGAACCCCCGTAATGTAATATTAGCAGGCAAAGGAGGCACTGCACAGTATATAGAAAACGGACAATACAAGTATATTCCTTATCATCAATTATTCAATCAAACAGACTCCTTAGAGGTAGAGGGCTTGGGAAAGTTTGAAACCTACGCCAACCGTGACTCACTCAAATACCGCGAGTTGTACGGGTTAGATCATATTCCTACCATGTTGCGTGGCACCCTCAGAGGCGATGGTTATTGTAGCGCCTGGGCTGTTTTGGTCAGTTTGGGGCTTACCTCAGACGATTTTGAAGTAGACACCAAGGGGATGACTTACCGTACCTTTACTGAGGCATTTTTTCCTGAGACCAGTGCTCAGAGTACTGTTGATAAACTTGCAAGTTTTATAGGCAAGTCTGCTGACCATGAGATCATTCAAAAAATTGCCTGGGCAGGTTTATTAGACGATATTCCTATTCCAGTAAAAGGTTCTCCCGCTTTTATATTACAACATTTGCTAGAGCAGAAATGGAAATTAGAAGACAATGACAAAGATATGATTGTCATGCAACATCAGTTTGAGTATCAGCTAACAAACCAAACAAAATATGCCAAAACATCTGACTTGGTAGTACTAGGCGACGAAAACCATACTGCTATGGCAAAAACAGTAGGGCTGCCATTGGCTATAGCTGCCAAACTCATTTTGTTAGGCAAAATCAACTTAAAAGGGGTTTTTATTCCTACACTCAAAGAAATATATGCACCTGTCATGGCTGAGTTGTTGCAACTTGGGATAGAGTTTAAGGAAAGACAAACACAATTGGCATAGATATATGCCCTTAATCAGTGTTTTTTTATAAATTTACAGCCAGTTTTATTTTAAACAGATAAAGAACCGACCATGAGTCAGAGTAAAAGTAAGCCTGAAGAAGAAAAAAACGCAGCAAAACCTATTACAAATCTAAACGAACAGACAAAAAAGGTAGTTCAATCAGATGAAATAGACTTGAGGGAGCTATGGGGTCAGTTTGTTAGCTTTTTGAGAGTAGTCATTAAAGGAATAATAAAAAGAGGACTCTTATTAGCTGTTTTTCTAGGGATTGGAGGAGGAGTTGGCTTTTATTTTCATAAAGTTTCAGCACCTACCTATAAAACCAGAATGTTGATTGATGCAAAAGAGGCTGATTACTCTATTTTGTCAGGCTTGTTGGGAACTTTGCAAAACTTAGCGGATGAAGGTAACCATAAAGCTCTTACCAATATACTTAAAATTGACCCAGCAATAGCCAAAACCATTGTATCGATCAAAGCAGTAGATAAGTTAGTAGTGCTTAAAGACTTAAGTGCTCAGCAAAACAAAGAGTTGAAACCAGGGAAAGATGAAAGACAAGCCAGTTCTAAAGAAAGGGACAAAGAGATTTTTCAACTCAAAGACAAAAAATTTGCGATAGAGTTAAGCCTGACTGATAATGCCAATGTCACAGCCCTAGAAGGCGCAATTATTACTTATCTTCAGGAAAATGAATACATGAAGAAAAGAGTAAATACCAAAAAGATGTTTTTAACTCAAAAAAAAGAAAAACTTAGGCAAGAAATCCAAGAACTTGACTCTCTCAAACGCCACATTGCCAAGGTATTTACTCGCAAAGATCAAAACATTCAAATTACAGACCCAGGTACAATTTCTAAGCTTTATGAGGAAGCTGTAAAACTACGAGAAGAAGAGCTAAAAGTAGATACAACCCTTGCTTTGATAGACAATGTACAAATAGTAGAAGGTTTTGTAAAGTTTAATAACCCTAGTATTAAAGTAACCAAGCGTATAAAAACAGGATTATACATTGGCTTTGCCATCTGGTTTCTGCTAGTTTTATGGCTGGATGTACGCAAACCTTTTATGAAGTTTTTAAATAGTGAACCAAAAAACAGTGATTAATGTTCACTCTATCATACATATAAAAAGCAAGACACGTTTGCCCTCCTGCCTTTTATATAGTATTCTTTCTTATTTATAGCACACCACAAATACACATTGCGTTAGTCAGGCAAAGTGCTTGGCTAACGATCAATGTACTATGTCAAAAATACCTATCGCCCCTCCTTATATTGAAGTAAGCTATTTTAAAAGTCATAGCAGTAGTAACTACACCATTTTTGTTGTTATGCTCACTAAGTAATAAACATCTTCTATTTCATTTATCACTGATTTTATAGGTTTAGCACTTTATAAACTGAGTTTTTGGTTAATGTGAAAAACCATGATAAAAGCATTACTCAACCAATCCAATTTCAAAGTGTTCGTCAATGAACATTTTCTGTATTGAAGGCGAACATATAATACACTAAAAAAACCTCCTAAAACAATACAAAACACTGTACATCAACCACTTATACAAGGTGGCACTCTAATTGGCTAAGCAAGGGCAATGGTATTACCTGTTAGATACTACATACACATAAGCCTTTTAATAACTATGAAATTATAAAAACATGGACAAAGTAATTCAGAAGAAACAGTGGACACTCAAAAAAGTCTTCAGCCTTGGAGGAGCGGGTGGATTATTACTTTTACTATTGATTTACAGTTTTTTTGGTAATTCTTCAGCGAAACTGAATGTAAGCCAAGGAAAAATAACTATCGCCTCAGTACAAAAAGCTAACTTTCAGGAGTTTATAGTAGTTGATGGTGTAGCCCAGCCGATCAAAACCGTGTTTCTAGACATTATAGAAGGTGGCAGGGTTGAAAAGATTTTTGTAGAAGATGGATACCAAGTAAAAAAAGGAGATAGTATTTTGAAATTCACCAATACTGCTTTGCAGATTGATTTTATGAACCGCGAGTCACAATTATTAGACATGATCAATGAACGACAAACTACCCAAATCAATATGAGGCAAAATGAATTACAAACTTTAAACGAGCTTGCAGACATAGAATACAGACTAAAACAAGCCAAACGAAATCATCGGCGCGACTCACAATTAATAAAAGGCAAGGCCATAGCAAAACAGGTATATTTTACCTCAAAAGATAATTATGACTACCAACAACGAAAGTTTGAATTAGCCAAGAGGTCAATCAAACAAAATACAATGCTTAGAGCCGAACGCTTGAACCAACTTGATGCTTCTATCCAACGTATGCAAAGAAACATTGGCTTGTCTCAACGTACACTAGACAACCTCTATGTAATAGCACCTATCAGCGGGCAGTTATCAACTCTCAAAGCCGAAGTGGGCGAGTCTAAATCTCCGGGTGAAAACATTGGACAAATCGATAACTTGGATGGCTATAAAATTAATGTAGGCATTGACGAACACTATATTTCTAAAGTATACACCGGACTCAAAGGAACATTTGAGTTAGAAGGAAAAAACTATGAATTGGTAGTAAAAAAAGTATACCCTGAGGTACAGTCGGGGGAGTTTAAGGTAGATATGGAGTTTTTGAAAACGATTCCGGCTAAAATTCGCCGAGGGCAAACCTTACAAATTAAACTACAACTCAGTAGTTCTCAGCAGGCAGTTTTAATCCCTCGTGGAGGATTTTATCAGGCAACTGGCGGTGGTTGGATATTTGTGGTAAACCCTAATGGAGACAAGGCTGTAAAACGTAACATAAAACTTGGGCGACAAAATCCACACTATTACGAAGTAACCCAAGGCTTGAAACTTGGCGAAAAAGTCGTTGTATCATCCTATGAAGGTTATGAAAATATTGACCAACTTGTGTTGCAAAAATAACCAGTCTTGCTTACTTTATCACTCAGAATAAAAACCATATAAACCATTCAATGAAACTGTAGCAACAGATGCTGCCAAAAAATAGAAATCAATGATACAGACTAAGAAACTTAGTAAAATATATACTACGGATGAAATAGAAACCACTGCATTGAACAGTGTAAATATGAAGATAGACTCAGGTGAGTTTGTGGCCATCATGGGGCCTTCAGGCTGTGGCAAGTCTACTCTGTTGAACATATTAGGGTTATTGGATAACCCTAGCACAGGTGAGTTTTATTTTTTAGATAAAGAAATTAGTGGGTTTAGTGAGAAACAACGTGCCGATATGCGTAAAGCAAATATTGGGTTTGTGTTTCAAAGTTTTAACTTGATTGATGAGTTGACAGTATTTGAAAACATAGAGCTACCACTTATTTATTTAAAAGTACCAGCTGTAGAACGCAAACGCCGAGTTGAAGAAATTATGAACAAGATGGAGATTATGCACCGTAAAAAGCATTTTCCCCAGCAGCTTTCGGGTGGACAACAACAAAGGGTGGCCATTTCACGGGCTGTAATTACAAAACCAAAACTGATTTTGGCGGATGAACCTACTGGTAACCTGGACTCTAAAAATGGAGAAGAAGTAATGAACCTATTAACTGAACTCAATGCTGGCGGTACTACCATTGTCATGGTCACTCACTCATCGTTGGATGCTGAGTATGCACATCGCATTGTCAATTTATTTGATGGGCAAATTGTGAGTGAACATAAAAATGAAAACACTCTTTCATAAACACTATCTGAAGCTATCTCATCATATATTTTAGGAGAATATACCTCTAAATACTAGCAGGTATAAAGTGCCTTAAAGTCGTTTTTCTCTAATAAAAACAGGAAACGTTTGAATTATGAGGTAGCCTCATTTTACCAAATAAGCAATGCTTATTTCTTTTTTCTTATCTTCACTTCATCCCAATCGTTTTGAATAATTAATTGATTATTTCGGAAAATAATGCGAGTATAAGGGTCCAACAAGAACTTATCAGGGGCAATAGGGTACAGTTTTAATCCTGTTCCCCGCGACCCCGGGGTCTTGTAGTACAATTGATTGTCGATCTTCACAATTTTAAAGATATAATACCTGCTCACCGGGTATTTTCCCATATAATGTTTCCACTGGGTTGTATCGGGTTTGTAGCTGGGATAAGTCACCTTGATATGCCAGCGAAATAATGCATCAAACCGTATATGTCGCTTGGTACTTTTAGCAAGTAAAGTGTTGGCAATCAATTCATTTTTATACATTGTAGCAAAAGCAGTCCTTTGAGTAGCTTGCCATTGGGCTTGCAGACTTTTACCATTGTTACTTATATAGTTTAAGTCAGGCAAGGAACTATTAGCGAACACCAATTTGCGTAAGAAGATATTAGCTATGGGTGAGGATGTAACATCACCAAAAACCCCTAAACCTGCACTAAAAGGCTCACTCAACATATCGGTGTTGGCGAGCAATAATATGGTCATTTTTTTGTCAGGTACCTTCAAAATTAAAGAAGAACAAGAGCGTCCATATCCATAATGCCAATACATCTCTACTCCTTGATAACACTGTACAAACCAACCTTTAGCATAAGGTAAAGTATCATTTTTTGGAGTAACCCAAGGCTGAAAAATACGTTTCTTTTGTTTAGCTGTCAATAACTCCTCTCCTTCCAACGCTTGGGCATATTTTGCCAAATCAGAAATGTTAGACATCATTCCTACCGAAGTATTAAAGCGGTTAGAGTAAACAAACTTGGCAGGTTGCCCATTTTTTAGTTTATATGGTTTGGCCAACTTTTGGGTAAAGGTGTACCAATTTCGTTTAGCCACTAAAAAATCTTTGCGAGCATTTATATTAGGGGCAGTATGATGCATCTTTAAGGGATTGGCAATGTATTGCGTCACCAACTGAGCGAAGGATTTTCCACTGGCTTTTTTTAATACTTTTCCTAAAAGCTCGAACCTGGGACTATTGTATTTGTAAGCATTACCTACTGGTTTGCTATCTGAGACATGCGATAAAATATGTCGAACCTGAAGGTGCTTTAGCTTTGGTTTGTTGATCCCATACTTTGCCAATGAATCGGTCAATTTTAATTTACCAGCTTGCTCAAGTTTGAGAACAATGGCAGCAGTAAACGTTTTGGTTAAAGACGCAATATGAAAAATGGTTTGTGGAGTGACTTTGACCTTTCGCAGTATATCAGCATAACCAAAGCCCTTACTCCAGACGAGTTCTCCATTATGCACTACCCCTGCCGACATTCCAGGAATTTTGAGGTGACGCCGATATTGCTCAAGCAAGGTTTCTATATTTTGCCAACGTGCCCCAGGTTGTGCTTGCAATGGTACACAAAACAGGAAACAAACTGTAAAAAGAACGCTTAATTGCCCGGTTTGTCGCGAGATCAAACTGAACGCCTTGGTTTTGTAATTTTTGAGTTTATTCAAAGTTATATGATATGTTTTTATAAAATGTATCACACAATATTACATAAATAGCATAACTACTTTTATTTGTATAAAAAATAGTTGCATTTAAAGAAAAGAATACGCTTATTCATTCATCTTAGTTTGATTTACACGCTACAATTCTTTAATTTTCACTTAAATAAATCGCTGATCATAAAACTTTTATACAACTTACCTTGGCATTACCCATACAAGATAATGGCAGAAACGAGTTTAACTAAAAAAAATTACTTATTTTTTTTTGAAAAGTCTCTAAAATAGACGATTTTTACAAAAAAACAGATAGTTTAAATATATCAATCTTATAAAAGTACTATTTAATTAATCGAACCAATTTTGGAATTTAAGAACATATAGCATAGTTACGAAATAGCAAAAAACCCGCGTCATCCAACTGATACGGGCTTTTTTTTTGTCAAAAACTACGATATTATGTAAATATCTTTATTTAAAATTATGTTTTACAAGCAAAACTTACATAGTAATTTTTCAAAAGAAACTTACATTAATCAAAACCTATTACTTACCCCTTCAGTTGGGCAAAAACTACTCGCTATTTTTCGTTTGGCTTAAAATTCCCATCAGCCAATAAGCACACATTATGTTTAATCTTTGATTAGTTTCTTTATCTCGGTTATAGGTCCACTTTTTCCAAACCAACCAAACTTAAAAGTGAGCGCCATGTACTGCCCATTCAGGTTTATACTAGAGTTGTCATCTTCTTTGATAGTGTTAGAAAATCCTATCCTATACCCTCCAGTAAGGGCTATTTTCATAAACTTAGTAATATTTACTTCTATTCCAGCTTCAGGTGTTAACATAAAAAAATGTTCTCGCAACACACTTTGAGTATCATCGTAAAACGACGTTGTTGAGCGATAAAATCGCAGGTGCCCCCAACCCATTTTAAGGCTAGAAGTCAAATGTACTAGTTTGTGTGCTTGTGCATCATACCCAAACCATAAGCCTCCCTGACGCATTCTTAGGCGAAGGTTTTCACCACCCACCGACCTTGTCACAGTAGAAAAAGACATGTTTGACCCATATCCACCAAAAAAGAAATTGTTGAACATAATCGCTCCTCCTCCTCCATTAAACATCGCAATTGATCCATCAATTACTCCTAAACTTACTGTCGGACCTCCAAACCCTGAGATTTTCATGTTACCAGCACCACCAAATAAAGTTGCGGGGTTGTCTTGTCCCTGGCTCAAAGAAGCTATGCTCAAGCTCAAAAACATTGTCAATATAAATTGTTTCATGGTAATAAATAGTTGTTTTATCTTCGTATATAAAGGCAGACCTGCTTCGTTTAAAAAGGGTTGCCTTTACCACTGAAATTTGTCTGACTTCGCCTTCTTTGCATAAAAAACATATAACAACACAACTATATAATGCTCATGAAAAATAAAGTAAGTTTAATATTTTGTATACCGATAATTTTATTGTCAAGCTGTCAAACCAAGGAAACCCAAGTACAACACAGTATTCAACAGTTAAATCAGTTTACGACTCAACTATTGCGTAAAACGAAGGAAAAACCTGACCTTATCACAGGAATAAAAGATGCTCAGGAATATTTAACAGCCAATAAAAATAATATGCGTCAACACATCGAGCTGACCAAAACCACCAGCAGAGTACAAGTATCAGAAAAAACTATGAAAGCGTGGCAAGCAGCAGTTACTGCTAACCTTACAAAAGTAGAAACATTGAAAAAAGTGCATATTGGTCAAGCTTTGCAAAACGAAGAATTGGCAAAGCAGCTAAATAAACTGGTAAAAGAATACAAGGATTTGTTGCAAAAATAGATTCTAAGTAATATTTTCAACAACACAATTAGTCAATCTTGTATACACGATTGCTTTCTCAACTATTAACTAACTAATGAAGATGAGAGATAGACTAGAATACTTTATGTCAGTGCTTATTGTAGAAGGCTTAGGTGCTGATGGAACCATTTCGGAAGATGAATTGGACCGTATTTATGATAGGGTGATACCACGCATTGCTCGCCAACTAGACTTTGATACTATTGCAGTGCGCGATGCTTTTGAAATTTATTTCCACGAAGATTATCATAATATACCTGATGGAGAGTTAGATGATTTGGTTCAGCAAGCAGTAGATGCTATGGACAAAGAATTCGAAGTAGAAGAGCTGCGTGAGTTTATAAGCATTATCAAAAGTGCTACTGATTTCAATTTGTTTTCTTCTGCTAACAAAAACTATCTTGACTTTTTGCGGGAAGAATGGGAAGTTTAAAACATTTAAAAGCCACGGCTAATCAGGACATCTCGAAAGGTGTCCTTTTTTATTTCAAGCTATTGATCTGTTGTAATGCTTTGGCTCTAAAATCATACAACTGTTTGTTTTTTAAACCTAGTTGAGTGGCTTTGTCAAAACTAGCAATGGCTTCACTCAACTTATTAAGTTTGTAGAGATTCATTCCGCGATTAAACCATAATACGGCTTCTTCTGGCTTTTGTCTGATCGCTATATCAAAGTCTACTTGTGCTTGTACAAACTTTCCAACTTTAAAGCCGATCAACCCACGATATGGCCGTATACTGTCAGGTTGCTTGCTCAGGTAAAACGCCATTTCAATGTCTTGGTATGCCAAATAATAATGCTGGGTAAAGTAAAACCCCAGGGCACGAAAAAAAAAACCTTTCCAATGATTGCGACAAATCCTCAGGAAATGGTCACAGGTAGCAATGAGTAAATCATAGTTTTTTTGTTGATAAAGCATCTCCGTTTTTGCTAGTAACGCTTCTACAATAAATGGCGCGGCAGCCTGCCTCTCCCAACCAATCACTTTATCAAAGTCTTGTATAGCAACATCAAACTTTTGCAGCCTTTGCAACACACCTCCTCTGTGGTAATAGTAAGCCACCTGATTTGCATCCAAGGCAATGGCTTGAGTAATCAGTTCCAAGGAAGTTTCATAAGCTCTTTGCTTGTACTTTTCTATGCTTTGGTAATAATACTCTACCGGGTAACTTTCCATAAAATAATCAAGGATACTAATACTGTTTTTTGATTGAATTGACAGGTTAAAATAAATAAGCGCCTAACAATCAAGACATTATGTCACACTCAAATTAGAGAATCCGCAGTAAATTAAGCCATTTTGTCCTAAAAAACAATTTAAATTGGCTTGGTAACACTTTTGATCAAAAAAAGGCAAACAGTAATATTTTACACTATTTATCATTTTCTATAACTCACACAAAACTATGAACTTTAAAAATTATACAACTAAAGCACAAGAAGCCATACAACAATCGGCACAGATAGCCCAGCAAACAGGACAACAAGCCATAGAAACAGGGCACTTGCTGAAAGCCGTAATGGAGGCTGACCACAACCTTACTTCGTTTATTCACACACAGTTAGGTATTAACAGGGAAAGTTTACAAAGCAAAATAGATGATTTGCTCCATACCTACCCCAAAGTAAATGGACAAGCTTATTTTGGCAATGATACTGCGGCTGCCCTGCAACAGGCAGAAAAATATAAAACCAAGCTGGATGATGAATACATCAGCCTTGAGCATTTACTACTAGGGTTGCTGGCAGGTAAAGATAATACTGCCCAACTGCTCAAAGAAGCAGGTATGAACGAAAAAGACTTACTAAAAACCATCAATGACCTAAGAGGAGGAAATAAGGTTATGAATCAAAACGCTGAAGCTACTTATAAATCGCTGGAGAGATACTCGAAAAATTTAAATGAATTGGCGAAAGCCGGAAAACTTGACCCTGTAATTGGGCGGGATGAAGAAATACGTCGTGTACTACAAATTTTGTCGCGCCGTACTAAAAACAACCCTATGCTGATAGGTGAACCAGGGGTAGGAAAAACTGCTATTGCTGAAGGACTTGCCCAAAGAATAGTAGAAGGTGATGTACCAGAAAACCTTCAGTCAAAACAGCTGGTATCGCTTGATATGGGATTATTGGTAGCTGGTGCCAAATATAAGGGAGAGTTTGAAGAGCGGCTCAAAGCTGTGATTCAAGAAGTGATAGACTCTGATGGTGAAATTATTCTTTTCATAGATGAGATACATACCTTGGTGGGTGCCGGAAGCGGTGGTGAAAGTGCCATGGATGCCGCCAATTTATTAAAGCCTGCTTTGGCACGGGGCGAATTGCATACTGTAGGAGCTACTACGCTCAAAGAGTATCAAAAATACATAGAAAAAGACAAAGCCTTAGAGCGGCGTTTTCAAGGAGTGATGGTAGATGAACCTAATGTACCTGATGCCATTTCTATTCTAAGGGGCTTGAAAGAACGCTATGAACTACACCACGGGGTACGCATTCAGGATGACGCCATTATTGCGGCAGTAGAGTTGTCTGATCGCTATATTTCTGATCGTTTTTTACCTGACAAGGCTATTGACCTGATGGATGAGGCTGCTGCTAAACTGCGAATAGAGATTGACTCAATGCCGGCAGAGCTAGATGAGCTACAACGCAAGGTAATGCAACTTGAGATAGAAAGAGAAGCAATAAGACGCGAAAAAAATAAAAAAAGAGAAAAAGAGATTTCTAGAGAAATAGCTGAGTTGAGTCAAAAAAGAGATAGTCTTAAAGCAAGGTGGGAGACCGAGAAAGGAGTCATTCAAAGCATAAGAAAGGCTAAAGAAGATATAGAGCAAATGAAAATTGCTGCAGAAACCGCCGAACGAGAGGGTAACTTGGCTAAAGTAGCAGAACTACGCTATGGCAAAATACTGGAAACAGAAAAAGTGTTGGCAGAGAAACAAGCAGAACTTTCGCATATTCAAGACAATGCGTTGCTAAAAGAAGAAGTTGGAAATGAAGATATTGCCGAGGTAGTGGCTAAATGGACTGGTGTGCCCGTATCTAAAATGCTAAAAAGCGAGCGTGAAAAATTATTAGAGCTGGAAGCTGAACTTGCCAAACGAGTCGCAGGACAAGACCAGGCAATTAAGGTAGTGGCTGATGCAGTACGACGAAGCAGGGCTGGTTTACAAGACCCCCGCCGCCCTATTGGTTCTTTTATATTTTTGGGAACCACTGGGGTAGGTAAAACTGAGTTGGCAAAAACACTGGCGAATTTTCTGTTCAACGACGAAGATGCGATGGTACGCATAGATATGTCGGAATACCAGGAACGCCATGCAGTGAGTCGTTTGATAGGAGCGCCTCCTGGTTATGTAGGTTATGAAGAAGGTGGGCAATTAACCGAAGCAGTTAGGCGCAAACCCTACTCAGTAGTATTGCTCGACGAAATAGAAAAAGCGCACCCTGATGTTTTCAATACTTTGTTGCAAGTACTAGACGATGGTCGGTTGACTGATAGTAAGGGGCGGTTGGTAAACTTTAAGAATACCATCATTATTATGACATCTAATGCAGGCTCGCACCTTATAAAAGATAACTTTGCCAAATTGTATGAAGAGGGCAATACACTTAGCGAGTTTGAGATTATGACCAATACCAGAGAGGAGGTATTTGACTTGCTTAAACAAAGTGTAAGACCAGAGTTTCTGAATAGAATAGATGAGGTGGTAATGTTCCGTCCGTTAAGCAAACAAGATATGCGAAACATTACTAATATTCAATTTGCACATATTCAAAGGTTACTCAAAGAACAAGACATTCACCTTGACGCCCCCGAAAACGTGTTAGATACGCTGGCAGAGATAGGATTTGACCCTGAGTTTGGGGCAAGGCCTTTGAAAAGAGTATTGCAGAAACGCATCTTGAATGAACTTTCAAAAGAAATTTTGGCAGGTAAAATAAGTAAAGGGTCTGTAGTGACAATGCACCTTAACGAGTATGATCAAATACTTTTTGAAACAATAGAAAATGTAAACATAGATGACTTCAATGGTGACAAGGTTACTGTGTAAATGCTTGAATGAGAATCCCTGAAGTGATTGCTTCAGGGATTTTTTGTATTATACAGTAGTATTAAACAAGTCTGTTAAAACTATTGACTTACGCTTTCTAATAAAGAAACACGCTGGATTTTATCACCTACTTGTAGTTTGTGTACTACGTCCATTCCTTCCACTATTTTAGCAAAAATGGTATAGTTGCCGTCTAAATGTGGGGTGGGTGAATGAGTAATGAACCATTGACAACTTTCGGTATCTTTACCGGCAGAAGCCAACCCTATATAACCTTCGCGGTAACGCAAAGAAGATAGCTCGGAAGTAATGGTGTAATCTAAACCACCAAAACCGTCGCCATGAGGTCCCCCGCCCTGTGCCACAAAATTGGCAATGACTCTATGAAAAGCTTTATTGTCATAAAATTTCTTTTTGACCAAACTCACAAAAGTAGCTACACTTACCGGTGATTCATTTACAAATAACTCAAACATGATGTCGCCTTTAGAGGTTTTAAGTTGCACTTTTTGTAATTGGGGTAGAGTTTTGATCATTGCCCAGTTTACTTCTTTTTTTGCCTTGCCTGCCGGAGTAGGCTTTACTTTTCTACCCGCAAAAACGTCTATGGTTTTCTTTAGTTCTTGATAGCCTTCCAGCTCAAGGGGTAATTTGAGCAAATCCAGCGCTTTCTGCAAAAAGGACTTGTCACGATAAAAGTCTTTGTAATTATACTTAGGATTACGCAATGCCTGAGCACCATATACAACCAAACCAACATCTTTACTCTCTATGGCATACTTGAATATTTTTCCAAAATCCTTTTTTACTGTATCTGCTCTTACCTTGTCAAAAGCTTTTAAGCTTCTCACCTTGCTCAAGGCAGTAATGGCTGCTGAACGAATGAGTAGTTCTTTGCTGTTGTACAAATGATTGGCAAGCCAAGGGTAATTTTCTACCTTTTCAGCCAAGGCAAGCATTAAACTGCCTTTTTCATACATATTGTCTGATTTTTCGTACAATGACTTAATGTAATCATTCACTTCATTGCCTTGAGCATATTTATTTACTACAGTAAGCAAGTTAGCCCTGGTTTTCCAGCTTTTGAGCTTTTTTGCCAACTTCCATAGTGTATCTGCATCTGATTCGGGAGCATTGTTTAGCATATATTGAGAAGCTGTGATGGCCACATGCTCATTGTCGTCATTGATCGCATCTAGTATGGCATTACGAACCGAATCATAAGCAAATCTATAGGCTCTGATCGCATTGACCCTTACCAAATAGTTTTCATCGTTTTTAAGGCTATTAGTCAAACTGGCTATTACTTCAGGAGTGTTTATTTTGGATAAAGCACGGGCACAGTTCATGCGCACAAATGGGTGTTGGTCGCTTGCCATGGCCTGAATAATCTTATCTTGTACATCTTTGAGCTCAGCCAACCTACCAAAACGTCCTAAATGATTAGCTGCCATCTCGCGTACCCTTTCTTGGTGGCTGGGATTAATCAAGTCTACCATTTTGGTGGTCAGTTCATCTTTAAAAACTTCTTTGAGTCCAGCTCGGTATACTCCAAGTGCCAAGCCATATAAAAGACCTTCATCTCTAATATCTAAAGAAGCCAAATAATCCATGCCCTTAGCAGTGGCCGATTTGCCTATAGCCTCAAGTATCAAGATTTTCACTTCTTTGTTTTCTTCTTTGATCCACGCTCTCAACAACTTTTCCTGAGCCTTTGCTGGATCTTTCATGGTTTTACCAATTTGCCCCAAGGCATACACTGCTGCTTTGCGTACTTCTACATCTTTGTCTACCAGCAAACTTGCCAATGTATCAACAACAGTTGTATCCTGTATTGACGCGAAAGCCATGGCAGCAGCTTCACGATAAGTAGGGTTACTATTAGAAAAAAAATGAATTACTCCCTTAGAGTCACGGGCTGTTTGGTGATTGTATATATTCACCAAGGTGTCATCAGTAAATCGATTGGTCAGTTTAGATTGTTTTTGCGGGCTCTTATCAGCTGTAATTGTTGAGTCTGAAGTTTTATCATCTTTATTCGCTTGTTTTTTGGCACAAGCCACTGTCATTAAGCTTATTAAAACCAAAGCAATATAGTTTCTCATGTCGTAATTATGTCTATAAATTCTATCCTAACTTTTAGATGAGTAAAGATAAAAGTCTTATACGACAAGTACAGAAACAAAGGAGAAAATAATAAAAAGAAACTGTTAATATAATCAGCTGCTTACACAATGCTTATTATGATAAATAGGTATTATTAATGGGCGTAATTTGTTCTATACTGCTGATCCCAATATTTCAACCATAGATTATCCTTATGAGGAATTTGTAAGGTAACATATTCGTGCACGATTTGCCAATAAATATCAAAGTTACCTTTAATAAAGCACCCAGCAGCAAGCCAATGCTCCCAGAAAGTAGTAAAGTCGGGAGCTATCACGTTTTTTAAGGGTGAGCCATCGTACAAAATACGGTAAATCCCATTTTCTTTTCTCTCTGGTTGGGCATCTAATATCAGGCAAGGCTCTTCAAAGGTAAGTGGAATACCATATAGATGTAAGCGTCGCAATTCCATTTCTTCTTTGTCTTCTTCATCGTCATAGTTTTCTGCCATTTCACGTAACATAGCCGTATCTCTTACTACATATTTAAAAGGCAAGAAATCGGTACCTGCCGCAAACTTGTTTTTCTCTCCAACAAAAGATACTGACATCAATCCTTCTTCCCAAAAAGTCCAAACGTCTTTTGGAACAAATACATCGTATTCTTTTACAAAATCAGCAATATCCTGGGGTCTTACCGGATCTATTTTATCAAATTTAAGGTCAAACTTTCCCGACTCTTCCAACTCGTCTATAAATATGTGATAGATTTCAAGTAAATCTATAATATTATGATTGTGTACGTTTCTTATAACTTGCGCCATATTATTATTTTTTTCCTTCTTCTACCTTCTGTATACGCTGAACACTTTCAAAGTTTCATGCTTTTGGCGAAATTTTCGTTATAATCACTCATGCTTTTTCAGTAACAATTACCAACGCTCTATGAGCTTGAGTTTGAGTTACAAATAAATAATCATTCCCTCCATCTTTTAGCTGAAGTTTCTTACGCACCAATGCCACTGAGTCGGGAAAGTTTCGCGCAGTAATATTGGCTTTTTTAGCTGGACAGTACTTTGCAACCTCTTTTTTAGTATACCTACATACTCCTTTTATTTTAAAACTCCGCCCTGGGAAATCTTTTAACCAAGTGTTTGATGTATACAAGTGACTATGTGGGTGTAACTTTGCCAACCCAAAGCATTGGGCAATTTGTTTAAAAGCTCCTGCTTTCAATATGGCCACATTAGGCTCATACAAGTATTGCATAGGCTCAGCATATACTACTTGCGAGGTCCTCTCTTCGTTTCGGGTAAAGCTAAAGTACTGAGCAGGTTTATGGGCGTTTAGGTTCAAAGCTTCAATGTGGGGTATTGTCTGGTGATTGTTTTTTAGTACAAATAGTAGTTCTTTACATTCATTATTTATAGCCACTACTACTACCTTTGCTACTTGCTCCAGCTGCCTTATACCCAAGTCAATATCCAACATTGGTGAAAGTTTAATTAATAATTGATCAGTCTTTTGCCAAAGCACAGGCAACAACTCCAGCAAATTAGGGGTACACTCTTCCAACCTAAACACTTTATTTTTGGCATCATCACGCCTCGCTGGATCAATATAAACTGCATCTACTTTATCTACTTCTTTAAGAAAACTTTCCGCAGATTGTGCCTTGATTTGTATGTTTGTTACCCCAAACGCTTCAAAGTTATGCTGCACAAGTTTCGCCAGTTCTTGGTGTTGTTCTACATAATATACCTGATCAAAGGTTTGGGCAAAATGATAACTATCTACCCCAAACCCTCCTGTAAGATCGACCAGGGTGTTTCCAGATAAAATTTGTGCTTTATGCAATGCAGCTATTTCAGAAGAACATTGCTCAATAGACAGCAAAGGTGGATAAATAATATTGGGAGTATCAAACCAGGTAGGTAATTTGGCTTGTATTTTACGCCGTGCTTGAATTTGTCCAACAATGTGGGTCATTTCAGGTTTTGAGTAAGGCGATGCAGCTAAAATTAAGTCTGCTGGGGTTTTATAGAGGTTAGCGTCAATGTACTGCTGTACATCCTCAGATAACAAAAATGCTATATCTGAATCAGACATATCACTCTTTTATTAAAGGGTTTAAAAAAGAATATGCCTAAGCTTATACAAATAAACTTAGGCATATTTCAATACATAAAAACGGGGATTATGCCATCTCGATAGATGCTACTACTTTAGAAGAACGTTGCTCTTTGATTTTTTTGAACAAACTAGTGCTTATGGTAGAACAAATAGCCCCTTTCTTACGGGTCAATTCCAACATATTAAGCTCTGAATGTAAATCATCAGCTATGGTTTCACTGCTTGTTACTTGGTTCTCTTCTACATCATCTGTGATGATGCCTTTTTCACGAGCCATCAATAAAACAATTCCAAAGTCTTTTTTCTTCAATGGAAGCTTATCAGTTTCACCCGAAATCCATTTCAAAAAAGAATTCTGGTTTGCAGTGATTTTCGACATACGGTATACGGCCAGGTCAGTTACATAAAAACTTTTTAGCTTTTTGAAAATATCCAACCAGTCATACTTGCCTACTTCTACTTCTATTGGAGCATCTTGCACCTCTTGAAGTATTTCATCCTGTAGTGAAGACTCTATAGTATAAAAAACCAATTTTTGGTTTACTTGTACTTCATCTACTGTGATTTCTTCTTTTTCGGTACGTTTTTTCTGAAGAATTATCTTCTCTTCAGCATCAAATTCTTGCGTAGTATTGTCATCAAAATGTAGCTTGAATTTTTGGTCAGCCATGACGATTATTTTTTTTTGAGTTTACCCCCCCGGGTTATTATTACCAAAGCAATTTAGCTTTTTAAAAATTTACACGAAGTGCAAAGTTAATAAAGCTATGGCATAAAATTGTTAAAAGCACTTACAATTGATGAAAAAATTATCATTTCCGGCAATCCTACAACCCTATCGCTATAAAACTACACTTTTGTATATTCTAAACCGTCAAATATGAGCGCACAATTAACCTTTATTTTTTCTTTAGGCTTACCTTTATCACAAAACCAACAAAATAACCTCTTCGTACATACATTGTAACTGCTACAAATCAACGAACTTTTAAACCCCTACACGATGAAAAAACACTTCAAATTTTTTATTTTTCTCTTGTTCATTGTTCAAGTCCCTTCTCTTACATATGCCCAAAAAAAACACAAACTCACGCTCAAACTTACTCCTAACACTTCGTATGTTATCCAACAACAAATATCTCAGTATATTGAACAAGAGTTTCAAGGACAAAGACAAAATAGTAGCATTACTTACCAGTATAACATCAAAGAAATAGATGAAGAGGGATTTTATAAGATAGTGGTTGTATACAAAAAAATACATTATAAACAGGGAAAGTCAACGTATAACTCTGAGGATACCACTGCTACAGAAACGGCTTTATCTAGAGCATTGGGCGCTATGATTGATAGCAGGATAACTATGCAAGTCAACAATCAAGGACAAGTAAGAGAATTAATTGGTGCTGACGAGCTAATTGAGAAAATGCTCAATGCAAAGGCGGTAGCTAATAAAGCCACTAGAGAGAGGCTTCACAAAACATTTAAAAAGGCTTTTGGTGAGGCTGCACTGAGGGAGTCTATGGATCAATTCTTTAATATTTACCCTAACAAAAAAATTGCGGTAGGTGATAGTTGGTCAAAGAAATTCGAGAAAACAGCCTCGTTTCCAAGTAAAGTGAATATGACATGGACTTTGGATAAAGTGGAAGAAAATACAGGACTGATTAACATTAAAGCCACGGTAAGACCCACCCCTAATACGATAGTAGATTTAGGTATTGTAACAGCAAAATATGATCTCAATGGTACCCAAGAAGGTTCTATGGATATAGACATAGAAACTGGTTGGACCCAGCGTTATTATATCAAACAAGTAATGTCAGGCACGATGTATATGACTATGAATAATGGCTCACAAGAGATTGCAGTAGATACTAAAATCACGACCACCTCTAAATACATCACGTTAAAAAACTAAGATAGAACGACAAAATCAGCCTTTGCCAAGTAAGTTGCCCAGCAAAGGCTTGCTCAGTATTTGCTAATTTATACTTTTAGTTCTTCTCCCTCGCTTTTGCCAATAATTACGGCCCCGCAGCTATCACTCCACACATTGGTAGTAGTACGCAACATATCTAGTATTCGGTCTACTGCCAAAATCATCCCTAAACCCTCAAGTGGCAAACCTACTGCACTCAAAATTACCGAAATCATTACCAAACCTGCCATTGGTATACCCGCTGCACCAATAGAAGCCAATAAAGCAGTCATTACTACTACTATTTGTTGCATAATGCTTAATTCTATGCCATACGCCTGGGCAATAAACATAGCTGCTACACATTCATACAATGCAGTTCCATCCATATTAATGGTAGCACCCAAAGGTAGCGTAAAGCTTGTGATTTTATTAGAGACTCCGCTTTTATGCTCTACTGTCTCCATTGACAAAGGTAAGGTGGCACTTGACGAAGAAGTAGAAAAAGCTGTAAGTAATGGGTTGGTCATATTGCGTAGGTGAGCAAAAGGGTTGGCCTTGCCTATAAACTTTACAATGAGTGGCAAAATGATAAAGAAGTGAGTTCCTAAGCCCAAAATTACCGTGAGCATATACCAGCCCAAACTACCTGCCATTTGCCCCAATGCCTGGCTGTCACCTGCTTGCTCGGCAATGGTATTGGCAACTAACCCTAAAACCCCTAGTGGAGTAAACTTGATAATGAACATCGTGATTTTCATCATCACTTCAAACACTGCATTAAAAAAATCATTGAGCAGATCCTTATAATTTTGTTGTATTTGGGTAATAAAATACCCAAACATAATCGCAAAGAAGATAATAGAGAGCATTTTACCTGTACTCAATGACTCAAATACATTGGTAGGAATCATGTTAATCAAAGTATCACCAAAAGATCCTCTGGCATCGTCAAGACCTTCTACGGCTCCTGCCGAACTAGTAGGGGCTCCCACTCCTGGGCGAATAAGGTTTACAAAAAATAACCCTGTAGTAATGGCTAATACACTGGTAGATAAATAGTATAGCAATGTTTTACCCCCTAAACGCCCTAAGTTTTCTCCGCTCCCAATATTGGTTATACCAGTAATGATGGAGCTCAAAATCAGAGGCACAATCACCATTTTTAAGGCTCTTAGAAAAATATCACCCATCCAGCTTACATAAGTAACTGGTTGAAACTCTGTTTCTTTTAAGATGGTTTTTCTATACTTTTTTACATTTTCATCACCTATAGCACTTTTCAAGGCTTCTTCAAAAGCTTTATCATTGTGATAATCTTTCCCCTCTAGTTTTTTAAGGTTCTCAATAATGTCAGTTTCTATATGTTGCTTTTTCTTAGAAGCTTTATCAAAAACTTGTACACTTTGCAGTTTGCTTACTGACTCTTTAGTAACCTCATAGGTGGGTGTTAACTGCAAACCAACAACAACACCTAAAGCTAAAGCAATTAGTATTTGCCAATGAAGTGCTATCTTCTTCATAATCTATCTATATATATTATCAATACCTTGTTATCTTATCAATATTAGGGGAACACCTCAAAAACCTTTTTAATGTTTGTGAAGTGAGAAACACAGCAAATTTAGTTTGGGTTTTACTCTTTTGGTAAGATGCTGATGAAGTCAAATATAACAGAAAAAAATTTAATTATAAGTAAAAGGCTCAAACTAGAGTATACCCATACTGTTGATCATATCGTAAACAGGGCCGCCTGGATATCAAAGGTTACAATCCTATCCCTTATAACGCAAAATACTCCGTCAAGCGGAGTACCTTACATCTGTTATATAAACTGTATACTTTAAGAAAAATCAAGCTAAATATTTTGAGTGCAAAGCCTATTATTTACTTCTGACAATTTGAGCACATCACTTTTACACACTTGCACCAGACCCAGGCATAAACTTCCAGAATATGGTTCCTCCAGCAGTCATTGTGGACATAAAGGTATACGGTCCCTGAATCCACTTGTTATTGCCCTCTACTGTTTCTATCACTTGTGTACCTTGTACTACTGTTACATTCTGATAAAGGCTTCCGTGTGATGGGTCAGATAATTTAAACCCTTGTTTTGCTCTATAGTGATCTCTAAACCTTTGGTAAATATCAGCACCATCCCAAAACGGTCCACTGTCTAAGGTTTGTATCACATGTAGCATATCTGCTGTGTTGCGGGTAAACATCTTGATAATAGCCTGTGTAGCATATTTTTTTCGTATAGAGTCTCCACCAGCACTAAAATACTCATTGTATACCGGGCTACCAATTGCATGGGTATAGCTTTTATCCACCAACATTTTGTCAAATGTATAGGTAGCATCCTTTTGCTTTTTAGCAGAAGCGTAGTTAAACATAGAATAAGCAATTGCAAAAGTTTCTCTTTGCATTTCACCTTCTGGATCATTAGGGTTAATTTGTTGAACCAATCCCATAAAAGAAGCTTCTGCATATATAGTTGCTGCATACATAGTAAGCTGGCTACCTGTTAAGGGAAAGGATTGTCCTCCTACAACTGCTGCATTACCAGAAGGATCTGCACTAACAAGTGACCCATCAAGATTAAAATGATATGTTGCCATTTGGTAAAATATTTATAGTTATGCAATGTAACGTACAATCCAAATATATAAGTTATTTCATTAAGAACTGGCATTATCAGCAATATTTTTACCTCCTTTTCCAACATATTAAATGCCTAAAAGCCAATAAAAAAGCCAAGTAAGTTTTTATCACTTACTTGGCTCTATAATAATATGCTTCACTAAAGTTAGGCTTCTCCCATTGTACCTCCAAAATTCATTGGAAATTGAAAGTCATCTCCAGAAGAAACAATATTCCCAAAACTTGCTTCGTATTTTTGAATATTATCTTTCAATGCATCAAGTAGCCTCTTGGCATGTTCGGGAGTTAATACAATCCTTGACTTCACTTTTGCTTTAGGTAGCCCTGGCATCACTCTGATAAAATCCACGACAAACTCGCTATTAGAGTGTGCAATCATAGCAAGGTTTACATAAGTGCCTTCTGCTATTTCCTCAGAGAGTTCAATATTAATTTGGTTTTCTTCCTTAGGATCGTACTGTGCCATAAATCTTTCATGAAAAACGGCAGGTATAGTACCTGCCGCATATTAATATTTATAATTAGTTCTGTAACTGTCTGTTTTTCTCTCGGTTTGCTGCCAATCTAGGCTCAACCAAAGCATCATGTTCTTCCTGAGACATCACAATTAAATCATCATAATAACGGATACCAGTACCTGCTGGAATCAAGTGACCTACAATTACGTTTTCTTTCAAACCAATCAAATCATCAGTTTTACCTGTAATTGCTGCTTCACTCAATACTTTGGTAGTTTCCTGGAACGATGCCGCTGAAATGAAACTCTTAGTACCTAATGAGGCTTGTGTGATACCTTGTAGCGTTGGTTTAGAAACTGCTGGCTCCGCGTCTCTCACTTTTACTACTTTCATATCACGACGTTTCAAACTAGAATTCTCATCACGTAAAGCACGAGCTGTTACAATCTGACCTGCTTTGAATTTAGCAGACTCGCCTGCCTCTACGACTACCTTCTTGTTCAGAATGTTATCGTTTTCTTCTCTAAACTCAAACTTGTCTACTACTTGGTTAGGCAAGAAACTAGTATCTCCAGCATCAATGATTTGAACCTTCTGCATCATCTGACGTACGATGATTTCAATGTGCTTGTCATTGATTTTTACCCCTTGTAAACGGTAAACTTCCTGAATCTCATTTACTAAATACTCTTGTACTGCTGTGGGTCCTTTAATAGAAAGAATATCAGCAGGAGTAATCGCTCCATCAGACAAAGGTTGTCCAGCTCTTACAAAGTCACCGTCTTGTACCAAGATGTGCTTAGACAATGGCACCATATATTTTTTACGAACCCCATCTTTAGATTCTACAAAAATTTCACGATTACCACGCTTGATTGTACCATAAGATACAATACCATCAATAGCACTTACTACTGCAGGGTTTGATGGGTTACGCGCCTCAAATAGCTCTGTTACTCGAGGCAAACCACCAGTAATATCCCTGGTTTTACCAATAGCTCTTGGTACTTTTGCCAACACTTGGCCAGCTTTAATAGCATCGCCTTTATTCACCGCCAAACGGGCACCTACCGGAATGTTATAACTCTTGGTCTTATCACCAGCATTTACAACAATTGCCGGGTTTTTAGTTTTATCCTTTGTGTCAATAATTACTTTTTCACGGAAACTTGTTTGCTCATCAGCTTCTTCTTTAAAAGTAATTCCTTCCTCTATAGATTCAAACTCAATCTCTCCAGTAACTTCTGACAAAATTACTGCATTGTATGGATCCCAACTACAAATCTCATCACCAGATGCAACCTCTACTCCATCTTTTACTTTTAAGAAAGCGCCATAAGGAATATGGTTGGTAAGTAATACTTTATTTGTGCCCTTCTGTACAATTTTTACCTCACCAGAACGTCCCATTACTACATCTACTTTCACCTCATCTCCATCAGGAGTAGTCACAGTAGTCTTTACCGTTCTAATGCCTTCAAACTCAATGAGACCACTAAACTTAGCTGTCAATGTAGTATCAACAGCAATGTTGGAAGCAGTACCCCCTAAGTGAAAAGTACGAAGTGTAAGTTGTGTACCGGGCTCACCAATAGATTGGGCTGCAATAACCCCTACTGATTCACCTCGTTGAACCATTTTATTGGAAGCAAGGTTTCTTCCATAACATTTTGCACAAACTCCATAACGGGTTTCACAAGTCAATACAGAACGAATCTCAACCTCTTCAATACTGGTATTTTCAATTCTTGTAGCAATTGCTTCAGTAATTTCGTCCCCTGAAGCAACTATCAACTCATCAGTCAATGGATCAGTAATATCATGTACTGATACACGCCCTAGAATTCTCTCTGACAAATATTCAACAGTAGTCTCATCATCTTTCAATTCAGAGGTTTGAATACCACGTAAGGTACCACAATCTTCCTCGGTAATGATCGCATCCTGTGCCACATCTACCAAACGTCTTGTCAAATAACCCGCATCAGCCGTTTTAAGTGCAGTATCGGCCAAACCTTTACGAGCACCGTGAGTAGAGATAAAGTACTCAATTACATCTAAACCTTCTTTAAAGTTAGAGATAATGGGGTTTTCAATGATTTCACCCACAGAACCTTGTAAGTTCTTTTGTGGTTTTGCCATCAATCCCCTCATACCACCTAATTGGCGAATCTGCTCACGAGAACCACGAGCGCCAGAGTGCATCATCATATAAATTGAGTTGAACCCTTGCTGATCAGCCTCTAATTTACCCATTAAAATCTCGGTAATTCTAGAGTTGATACGAGTCCAAATATCAATTACTTTATTATATCTCTCATTATCAGTAATCAAACCAAGCATATAGTTGGTTGATACCTCTTCTATATCTTCTTTTGCCTTGGCAATCAATGAATCCTTCTCAGCAGGAACTACTACATCACCTAAACCGATAGAAAGTCCACCTTTATAAGCAGTTTGGAAACCAAGGTGCTTAATATCATCTAAGAAGTGTGCAGTACGGGCGCCACCAGAAATCTTATATACATGAGAAATAATTTTCTGAAGCTTTTTCTTTGTTAGTAACTCGTTTACGTAACCTACCTCCTCTGGAACAAACTCGTTAAAGAGTACTCGTCCAGCAACGGTTTCAATCATCTTAGTCTCTAACTCTCCACTCTCCTCATCTCTTACTTGCACATTTACATGAATGTATGCATTTTTAGATAATTGCTTTTCATTCAATGCAATGATTACCTCCTCAGCATCATAAAAACGTTTGCCTTCCCCTTTAATAGGTACTTCCTTGGTAGTTTTACGTCCTTTAGTAAGGTAATAAAGCCCTAATACCATGTCTTGTGATGGTACTGTAATTGGCTTACCATTCGCTGGGTTTAGTATATTGTGAGCAGAAAGCATCAGCACAGAAGCCTCTAAAATAGCTGCATGACCCAATGGCACGTGTACCGCCATCTGGTCACCATCAAAGTCAGCGTTAAATGCTGTACAAGCCAGAGGGTGTAACTGAATAGCCTTACCTTCAATTAATTTAGGTTGGAATGCCTGAATACCCAATCGGTGAAGCGTTGGAGCTCGGTTAAGCAGTACTGGGTGTCCTTTAAGTACATTTTCCAAAATATCCCAAACTACAGGGTCTTTTCGGTCTACAATTTTCTTAGCAGATTTTACTGTCTTAACAATCCCACGCTCAATTAGCTTACGGATAATAAATGGTTTGAAAAGTTCTGCCGCCATGCTTTTTGGTAACCCACACTCATGGAGTTTGAGCTCGGGACCTACCACAATTACAGAACGACCAGAATAATCAACCCTTTTACCCAATAAGTTTTGACGGAAACGACCTTGTTTACCTTTCAACATGTCTGAAAGGGATTTTAAAGCACGGTTACCATCAGCCCTTACAGCGTTGACTTTACGTGAGTTGTCAAATAATGAATCTACTGCTTCCTGAAGCATACGTTTCTCATTACGAAGAATTACTTCAGGAGCTTTAATTTCTATTAGTCGTTTAAGACGATTATTTCTAATAATCACACGACGATATAAATCATTCAAGTCAGAGGTGGCAAAACGTCCCCCATCTAAAGGAACCAATGGTCGTAATTCAGGAGGAATTACAGGAACCATTCTGATAATCATCCACTCTGGTTTATTCTCAATACGATTTTGAGCATCACGGAAAGCCTCTACCACGCGTAGACGTTTCAATGCCTCTGCTTTTCGTTGTTGAGATTTATCTTTTGAAGCAGAATCCCGCAAATCAAACGATAGCTTATCTAAGTCAAGACGTGCTAAAAGCATTTCTAGTGCCTCTGCTCCCATCCTAGCTATAAACTTATTAGGATCGCCATTGTCTAATTGTTGGTTTTCTCTTGGTAATTTATCTACTATATCTAAATATTCATCTTCGGTAAGGAAATCAAGGTAATTGATACCTTCATCTTCCATAATACCCGACTGAATCACTACATATCTTTCATAATAAATGATTTGATCCAGTTTTTTGGTCGGCAACCCTAGCAGGTAGCCAATTTTATTGGGAAGAGATCGGAAATACCAAATATGTACCACAGGTACAACTAACTCGATATGTCCCATACGTTCACGGCGAACCTTTTTCTCAGTTACTTCAACTCCACATCTATCACAGATAATGCCTTTATAACGTATCCTTTTATATTTCCCACAATGACACTCCCAGTCCTTCACAGGACCAAAAATGCGTTCACAGAACAAGCCCCCCATTTCTGGCTTGTATGTGCGGTAGTTGATGGTCTCTGGTTGCGTCACTTCACCATAAGAAGAATCCAAAATAGACTCAGGGGAAGCTAAGCTTATTGTGACTTTCCTAAAATCGTTGGTCAGCTTTTTATTTTTTCTAAATGCCATCCTGATAATTTAAAATTAAGTGGGTTATTATATAATGAAAGATAATTATCCTATAAGTTAAAATTGAAATTTTTAACCAAAGTTAAGTTTTATGATAACTCTTTAACTACAAGAGAATTAACCTCTATAACTAAATGTAGTTATAAAGGTTAAAACAACCTAAACTTTAACTTTTTTTTAACACTGTATCTACTGCAGAGTAATTTCGAGCGCTAAACCTCTCAATTCATGTACTAGTACATTAAAAGACTCAGGGATGTTAGGGTTAGGAATATTTTCCCCTTTCACAATTGATTCATAAGCCTTGGCTCTACCAATTACATCATCTGACTTTACAGTCAAAATTTCCTGAAGAACGTTGGCAGCACCAAATGCCTCAAGAGCCCACACTTCCATTTCTCCAAAACGCTGTCCACCAAACTGGGCTTTACCACCCAACGGCTGTTGAGTAATCAATGAGTAAGGACCAATAGAACGTGCGTGCATTTTATCATCAACTAAGTGACCAAGTTTCAACATATAAATAATTCCAACAGTAGTTGGTTGGTCAAAACGTTCCCCGGTCAATCCATCATACAGATAAGTACGGCCAAACTCAGGCAATCCAGCTTTATCAAGCTCTGTTGTTACTTGATCTTCAGTGGCGCCATCAAAAATAGGAGTTGCATATTTCTTACCTAGTTTTAACCCTGCCCAACCTAGTACAGTTTCATAGATTTGCCCCAGGTTCATACGAGAAGGTACACCCAATGGATTCAAAACAATGTCCACAGGAGTTCCATCTTCCAAGAAAGGCATATCTTCAGCACGTACAATTTTCGCCACTACTCCTTTGTTTCCGTGACGTCCCGCCATTTTATCCCCTACTTTCAGTTTACGCTTTTTAGCAATGTAAACTTTGGCAAGTTTTACAATACCAGCTGGCAACTCATCACCTACTTCAAGTGCAAATCGTTCGCGCTTAAACTTACCAGAGATTTCGTTGCGTTTTTTATTGTAGTTTTTCACCAACCCAACTAACAACCTGTTTGTTTTTTCATCCTCGGTTGCATTGTCTAAAATCAAATCTGCAACAAAGTTAGCTTCTTCTGGCACGTTATAAGTGCTTTCGTCACGATAGACATTCTCTTTTGGGAATAAGTTTTCATGAATGTTGGTTTGGTTAAACTTAACCCCTTTTGACATTACAATATTGCCAAACTTATGCTTAATCCCCTTAGAAGTTTTACCCTCAAGTAAAGTGACCAATTTCTCAACTACAATCTCTTGTATTGCTTGTAAATCTTTTCGGTATTGAGTAATCAAAGACTTTACTTCTTCTTTTGCCTTTGCTCTTAAGTCTTTATCTTTCTTAGGGCGTGAAAACAACTTGGTATCAATCACTACTCCACGCAAAGATGGAGGTGCTTTCAACGAAGCATCTTTCACATCCCCTGCTTTATCTCCAAAGATTGCTCTTAATAATTTTTCTTCTGGCGTAGGATCAGACTCTCCTTTGGGAGTGATTTTACCAATCAATATATCTCCTTCGCGGATTTTAGTACCCACCATCACAATACCATTTTCATCCAGATACTTGATAGCATCTTCGCTCACGTTTGGTATTTCTGCGGTAAGTTCTTCTTGTCCACGCTTAGTGTCTCTTACTTCTAACTCCTTCTCTTCGATATGAATAGAAGTAAATACGTCGTCTCTTACTACTCTTTCAGAAATCACGATCGCATCCTCAAAGTTATACCCTTGCCAAGGCATAAAGGCTACTTTCATGTTAGCTCCAAGTGCTAATTCGCCATCATTGGTGGCATATCCTTCGCACAACGCTTGACCTTTTTTCACTTTTTGCCCCTTATAAACAATAGGGCTAAGATTTACGCAAGTGTCTTGGTTTGTTCTTCTAAACTTAATTAAGTTATAAGAAACAATATCATCTTGGAATGATGTAAGTTGTTGCTCTTCGTTAAAATCATAACGAACTATGATTTTTTTAGCATCTACATAATCGATGACTCCATCATACTCCGCCACTACTAGTGCACGAGAATCTACTGCTACTTGCTCTTCCAGGCCAGTTCCAACAATAGGTGCCTGTGGACGAAGCAATGGAACAGCTTGACGTTGCATGTTAGAACCCATCAATGCGCGGTTTGCATCATCATGTTCAAGGAAGGGAATCAATGATGCCGCCACTGATACAATCTGGTTTGGAGCAACATCCATATAGGATAACACCGCAGGGTCTACTACCGGGAAATCACCTTCAAGTCGTGCTTTTACTTTATCTCTAAGGAATTCACCACTTTCAGAGATAGGTACATTTGCTTGTGCAATATGGTGAGTATCTTCTTCCTCAGCAGTCAAATAAGAAATGTCATTGGTTACTTTGCCTTCTGCTACCTTACGATAAGGAGTTTCAATAAAGCCCATGCTGTTCACTTTTGCATGAACACACAAAGAAGATATCAAACCAATGTTTGGACCTTCCGGAGTTTCAATGGTACACAAACGACCATAGTGAGTATAGTGAACATCACGTACTTCAAATCCCGCACGTTCACGAGATAGTCCTCCTGGTCCTAATGCAGACATTCTGCGTTTATGAGTAATTTCAGCTAATGGATTGGTTTGATCCATAAACTGAGAAAGTTGGTTGGTACCAAAGAAAGAATTGATTACAGAAGAAAGTGTTCTTGCGTTAATCAAATCTACAGGTTTGAAATCTTCGTTGTCACGAACATTCATTCTTTCTTTGATAGTACGAGCCATACGAGCCAAGCCTACACCAAATTGTGTATATAGTTGTTCTCCTACAGTTCTTACACGACGATTACTCAAGTGATCAATATCATCTACAACTGCCTTCGCGTTGATTAACTTGATCAAACGTTTTACAATAGAAACAATATCTTCACGTGTTAATACGCGTGTATCACTGTCTATTGCCAATTCTAATTTTTTATTAATACGATAACGGCCAACCTCTCCTAAGTCATAACGCTTATCACTAAAGAATAAGCTTTGGATGATCTCACGGGCTGTTTGTTCATCAGGAGCCTCGGTATTACGCAACTGACGGTATATTTGTTCTAATGCTTCTTTCTCAGAGTTTGAGTTATCTTTTTGAAGCGTGTTATATATAATTGAGTAATCGGTAACATTGACATCATCACGGTGAACAATAATAGACTTCACTCCAGAGTCAACAATAGTATCTATGTCTTCTGCTTCAAGGATCGAGTCACGTTCTAAAAGGATTTCATTTCGTTCAATAGAAACTACTTCACCTGTATCTTCATCAACAAAATCCTCAGTCCACGTTTTCAAAATACGAGCAGCAAGCTTGCGACCAATGGCTTTATCTCTCAACACTTTGTCTTCTGCCTCAATCTCCTCTGAAAGATTAAATAAGTCCAAAATTTGCTTATCTGAACCAAAACCAATGACACGTAAAAGTGTTGTTACCGGGAATTTCTTTTTACGATCAATGTAAGCATACATTACGTTGTTTACATCAGTCGTAAATTCTATCCAAGAACCTTTAAAAGGGATAATACGAGCAGAATATAGTTTGGTCCCGTTCGTGTGCTTGCTTTGAGCAAAGAATACACCAGGGGAACGGTGCAATTGAGACACAATCACCCTTTCTGCGCCATTTATAATAAATGACCCTTTAGTGGTCATGTAAGGGATATTCCCTAAAAATACTTCCTGTTCAATGGTTTCAAAGTCCTCATTATCTTCATCACTACAAGATAACCTGAGTTTAGCTTTTAAGGGCACTGAATAAGTCAGCCCTCGATCTATACATTCATCCACCGAATATTTTGGGGGATCAATAGAATAGTCGATAAACTCAAGCAAGAAATTTTCCCGTGAATCAGATATGGGAAAATTCTCAGAGAATACCTTGTACAACCCTTCTTGTTGACGAAATTCAGCGGGGGTTTCCAGTTGAAAAAAGTCTTGAAAAGATTGTATTTGAACATCAAGAAAATCAGGGTATTTCACTACTTTTTCTACGGTAGCAAAACTATGTCTTTCGTTGTTGTTGGGATTTTGCATGGGTAACCTGTGTCCTAAGAGTATAGGGTATTTATTATTGTCGTGAATCAATAATATTCTTCAAAAGCCAAGCCGTTAAAAAATAGCCTCATATACATGAGGAAAAGACCTGAACGTATTTTATACGCCAGGTCTGGAATTTTATCTCAAATATTGAATTGGCTAAATATAACCAACTCAATTGAAAGTTCAAATAAATTACTTGATCTCTACTTCAGCACCTAATTCTTCTAACTGAGCTTTTAATGCATCAGCTTCAGCTTTATCCACACCTTCTTTCAAAGGTTTTGGAGCTTCGTCTACCAATGCCTTAGCATCTTTCAATCCTAAGCCAGTTAGTTCTTTTACTGCTTTTACTACTTTAAGTTTAGCGCCACCAGCAGATTTCAAAACAACATCAAATGCAGTTTTCTCTTCTTCACCACCACCAGCTTCACCACCGCCAGCAGGACCAGCTACAGCTACAGCTGCTGCTGCAGGTTCGATACCGTGATCATCTTTAAGAATAGTTACTAATTCGTTTACCTCTTTCAAAGATAAGTTTACTAACTGTTCTGCGAACTCCTTCAAGTCTGCCATTGTATTAAAATTTTAAAAAAGTCTAAATTGAATGTTATTACAAAATTATAAGCTATTGATTATGCTTCTTGTTTATCAGACAAAGCCTTAAGCACGCCTGCCAATTTGCTGCCACTGCCTTGTAAAGCAGATACCAAGTTGCGACCTGGAGACTGTAAAAGTCCAACAAGTTCGGCGATCATCTCTTCGCGAGACTTGATCTTAGAAAGAGGCTCTAAGTGCTCAGCTCCGATATAGATAGCTGAATCGATAGATGCACCTTTCAATGCAGGTTTTTCGTTACCCTCTTTTTGAAACTTTTTAAGCACCTTAGCAGGGTCACTCATCGCTTCACCAGCGAACATGATACCTGAAAATCCTTTAAGTGCTTCTGAATCAAACAAAGTAGTATAATCAGATTCTTGTTGCTCGAGTGCTTTTTGGATCAAAGAATTTTTCGCTACACGATATTCTATACCTTTTTCAAAACACATACGACGGAAATTATTAATGCTTTCCACATTCATTCCAGCCGCATCAGTGATATAAAAACCAGGTGCATTAGAAAACTTTTCTTGTAATTCTTTAATCACTACTGCTTTTTCTTCCCTTGTCATTTTCCTAAAAATTTAATAGTGATCTCCTCAGTTAATTTTCAAAGGTATTTTTATCTACCATAACCGACGGACTCATTGTACTTGACAAGTAAATACTTTTGATATAGGTACCCTTAGCAGAAGCAGGTCTTAACTTAACCAAAGTATTGATTAACTCACGAGCGTTATCATTTAACTTCTCAGCAGTAAAAGATGCTTTACCAACTGAAGTATGAATAATACCAGTTTTGTCTACTTTGAAGTCAACCTTACCAGCTTTTACCTCTTTTACAGCATTTGCAACATCAAGTGTCACAGTACCTGATTTAGGGTTTGGCATTAGTCCACGAGGTCCTAATACTCTACCTAAACGTCCCACTTTAGCCATTACAGTAGGCATAGTAATTACTACATCAATGTCAGTCCATCCACCTTCAATCTTCTTGATGTATTCATCTAACCCTACGTGATCAGCACCAGCATCTTTGGCCTCTTGCTCCTTGTCTGGAGAACATAAAACCAATACTCTAACGTCTTTACCAAGACCGTGAGGAAGCGTAACCGTTCCTCTAACCATCTGGTCAGCTTTTCGAGGGTCAACTCCCAAACGCACGTCAACATCCACGGAAGCGTCAAATTTGGTGAAAGTGATATCTTTGATAACACTTACAGCCTCATTTAGTGGATACTCACGACTCTTGTCAAACTTTGAGAGAGCCTCTTTCTTCTTTTTTGTTAATTTTGCCATTTTAAATGGATCTTGAATGGGCAAGCAAATGAGTTTTATTTCATTCTACCATTCATTATACAAAAATTCTCTTTAGAAGGGTTTTTCTCCTGTCACTGTAATTCCCATACTACGTGCTGTACCAGCTACCATCATCATGGCTGACTCTTCTGTAAAACAGTTTAGGTCAGGCATCTTAGTTTTGGCGATTTCACGAACCTGATCCCAAGTAACTTGCGCTACTTTTTTACGGTTAGGCTCACCAGAACCAGACTTAACTTTGGCAGTTTCTTTTAGTAATATAGGAGTTGGAGGTGTTTTAATCACAAAGTCAAAAGACTTGTCTTTGTAATAAGTCACCACAACAGGCAAAATCATTCCCTTTTTGTCCTGAGTACGTGCATTAAATTGCTTACAAAACTCCATAATATTCAAACCCTTACTACCAAGAGCGGGTCCGATAGGAGGTGCAGGCTTTGCATCGCCACCAGAAACTTGTAGTTTTAGATAACCTTCAACTTCTTTTGCCATAACACTTCAAAAAATTAAGTTGAGCGTTTTTGCTCAACTATGGAGGTATTATATCCCTTATTGTATATAAAATAAGCAGGCTTAAAAACGTTACTCTTGTTTTTCAACCTGCGAATAGTTCAATTCAACTGGTGTATTTCTGCCAAAAATCTTTACCATCACATTTATTTTTTGGCGTTCTTCAAACACTTCTTCAACAGTCCCAGTAAAACCATTGAATGGCCCGTCTATTACTTTTACAGTTTCTCCAACAATAAAGGTAGTTTCCAACTTCACATCATCTTCAGCACTTTCATCTACTTTACCTAATATTCGGTTTACTTCTGACTGTCGTAATGCCACGGGATCTTTAGAGGTACTTCCAGTAGCTCCTAAGAATCCTATAATACCAGGAATGCTAGTAATCATGTGAATCAATTCTCCTGTTGTGGGATTATCTTTTTCAAGGTTAGCCTGTACCATTATATATCCAGGGAAAAAGCTTTTTTCACGTAATCGTTTTTTACCATTACGCATCTCATATACTTTTTCGGAAGGGATGAGTACTTGCGGAACATGTTCATGAAATTCACGCTTGGCTATTTCATTTTCTAAGTATGTTTTCGCTTTTTTCTCTTTACTGGCTATTGCCCTTACCACATACCACTTTAATTGACTCATCGAAATTTTTTTGTTAGTTTAAGTTGTTTAAAATGCGCTGTAATACAAATTCATCGCATTTTCAAAAACTTTATCAATCATAAAAATTACCAATGCAAAAATTACAGAAGCTATTAATACTAAAGTAGAACTGTTTTGCAGTTCTTTATATTTAGGCCAAGTAACTTTATCTCTGAGTTCTTTGAAAGAATCTACCACAAAAAG